>JBJMLJ010000120.1:0-9427 GCA_045805365.1 Thermoleophilaceae bacterium | reverse complement strand
CTTCGGGCTCCTGCGGGACTACAAGGGCGTGGAGACCCTGCTCGAGGCCTTCACCCGGGTGGAGACGGAGTCGGAGCTCTGGGTCGTCGGCGAGAGCTGGCTCGACCAGGCCGAGCTCGACGCGATCGCGGCCCGCGCGCCCCACAGGGTCCGCTTCGTCTCCCGCTGGATCACCGAGCCGGAGATCCCGGCCTACTTCCGCCGCGCCGACCTCGTCGTCCTGCCGTTCCGGCAGATGGCGCCGTCCGGCGTGCTGCACACGGCGCTGGCCTTCGGCAAGCCGCTGGTGCTCACGAGGCTGGGCGGCTTCGTCGACGTCGGCGAGGACCACGACGCCGCCCGGCTCGTGCCCCCGGAGGATCCGCCCGCGCTGGCGGAGGCGATCGACTCGCTGCTCCGCGATCCGGCCGAGCTCGGGCGCCTCGGCCACGCCGCCGCCCGGGCGGCCCGCGAGGAGTACTCCTGGCAGGCGGTAGCCGAGCGCACGCTCGCTCTCTACAGGACGCTCGTGCCCTGACCGCCCATTACCGTTCCGCCCGCCATGGCTAGCCCTCCGGTCCGCGCGGCGTTCGCCGCGATCGTCCTGGCCACGATCGTCGCGTTCTTCGTCACGCAGCAGCTGAAGGGCGAGTTCCCGCTCGTGCTCCGCTTCGCGACGACCCCGGACGCGATCTCTCCGAACGGCGACGGCTTCCGGGACGCCTCGTCGATCGGCTTCGACCTGTCGAGGAAGGCCAAGGTCTCGTTCCTGGTCATCGACTCCGAGGGTCGGGACGTGCGCAAGTTCGTGAACGACCGCGACCTCCCCGGCGACTCGAAGTACCGCTACTTCTGGAACGGGCGCGACAACCAGGGCCGGCGCGTCCGCGACGGCGACTACCGGCTTCAGGTGGTGGCCCGCGACGAGGGCCGGGTGATCAACTCGATCAAGACGATCCGGGTGGACACGAAGCCGCCAAAGGTGCTCCTCGTCGCCGCGCGTCCCGGAGTGATCGCGCCGGGCGATCCCGGCCAGCGCCCGCGCGTCGTGGTCCGCTACCGCGGTCCCCGCAACCAGGCGCCCGAGTTCCGGATCTTCCGCACCGACGAGGGCGCGCCGCGGGTCGTGGCCCGCTTCCGCGGCGACAACAAGCGTCGCGCGATCTGGCGGGGGAGCATTCGCGGGCACCCGGCGGCGGACGGCGACTACGCGTTCACCGTCACCGTGCGCGACAAGGCCGGCAACCTCACCGTGGCGCCGACCGAGATCCCGACTGCGCGGATCGCCCGTCCCGGAACCGGAGTGGCGGTGCGGCACCTGACGCTGCGCGGCCCAGTGACCACCGTCCGGTCGGGCACGGTCGCCGGCCTCGAGGTCGGTCCCTACCCGCACCGCTTCCGCTATTCGCTGACGCGGCTGGGGTCGCGCCGGGCGGTGAAGAAGGGCAAGCGCCTGGCCGGGCGCTTCCACGTGGGGATCCCCTCGAGCTCGCGCACTGGGGTCTACCTGGTCCGCGTCATGTCCGGGAGCCGCGTCGCGACGTGGCCGCTCGCCGTGGAGGGCCGGAGCCGGGGCGCCGGCAAACGACGCCCGCTCGTGGTGCTGCCGCTCATTACCTGGCAGGGGGTGAACCCGGTCGACGACGACCTCAACGGCTTCGCCGACACGCTCCTGAGCTCACGCTCCGTCGGCCTCGCGCGGGCATTCGACAATGGCGGGCCGCCGCCGCGGTTCACATCCGAGACAAAGCCGCTCCTCCGCTTCCTCGACCGCGAGAAGCTCCCCTACGACCTGACCACGGACGTGTCGCTCGCACGCGGCCGGACGCTTCCCCACGCCGTGGTGCTGGCGGGGAGCGCGCGCTGGTTGCCCACCGGCCTGTCGGACCGGCTGCGCCGCCAGGTCAGGGCCGGCGGCCGGCTCGCCTCGTTCGGGGGCGACGCCCTGCGCCGCTCGATCCGGCTGACGAGCTCCGCGCTTCGCGACCCGACCACGGCCGCGCACCAGAACGCGCTGGGCGAGCGAACCCGGCTCGCCAGGAGCTCCCCGGCGCCTCTGTCCGTCGAGCAGGACGACCTGGGCCTGTTCGGCAGCGGCGAGGTGGGCCAGTTCTCGATCTTCGACCTGTCCACGGGGCTGCCGCGCGGCAGCCGTCGCCTCGACGCCGCCGGGCGCGGACCCGGCGAGCCGGCCTTCGTCGCCTATCGCCTTGGGCGGGGGACGGTGATTCGGGTGGGCAGTCCCCAGTGGGGCAGGCAGCTCTCCGACGCCCACGTGGCCGATGTGACGAAGCGCATCTGGACCGAGCTCCAGCGCGGCTGACTGACCTGAGCCTCTGCCATCCTTCCGCCGCGTGAATCGCCGCCGCCTCCTGGCCGCCGGCGCCGTCCTGGTCATTGCCCTCGGCGCCGCGGGAGCCATCTACGTCCACAAGAAGAACGAGCCCACGCGCAAGCGGGGCTCGGCGACCGAGGAGTTCGTGACCACGGCGGAGCCCAAGTCCAAGCCGAAGCCCAAGGACCCGGTGCCCTGGCCGATGTTCGCGTTCGACGCCGGGCGCGACCACGTCTCGCCCTACCGGCTGAAGCCGCCGTTCCACAAGCTCTGGTCGGTCGACGCGCACAACACGCTCGAGTTCCCGCCGTCGGTGGCCTATGGCCACGTCTACCAGGCGCAGCAGAAGGGCCTCTTCTTCGCGATCAACGCCAAGACCGGCCGCGTCCGCTGGCGGAAGAAGATGGGCCGCTGCTCGGCCTCGTCCCCGGCGATCGCCCACCACGTCGTCTACCAGGCCTGGATGGACTTCGTGAACTGCCCGCAGGGCCGGGCCGGCGCCAGCGGCTTCGTGATCGCCTGGAACGCGGACACCGGCAAGCGCATCTGGAAGTTCAACGCCGCGCCGGTCGAGTCGTCGCCGCTGCTGGTGAAGAACACCCTCTACTTCGGCTCCTGGGACCACCGCATCTACGCGGTGAACGCCAAGAACGGCCACAAGCGCTGGAGCTTCGAGGGCGACGACCAGATGAACACTTCCCCCGCGTACTGGAACGGCCGGATCTACGCCGCGTCCTTCGGCGGGACCGTCTACGGGCTGAGCGCGAAGACCGGCAAGATGCTCTGGAACAGCCAGTCGCATGCGAGCCTGAGCGGCCGCGAGTTCTTCTACGCGAGCCCGGCGGTGGCCTACGGCCGCGTCTACATCGGCAACTCCGACGGCACGATGTACGTCTACGGTGCGAAGACCGGCAAGCTGCGCTGGGCCAGGCCGCTCGGCAGCTACATCTACGGCGGGGTGGCGATCTGGAAGCGGCGCGTCTACGTGGGCACTTACGACGGCAACTTCTACGCGCTCGACGCGGCCACCGGCGACGTGATCTGGCAGAAGTCGATGCCATCGGCCGTCCACTCCTCGCCGACCGTGATGGACGGGCTGGTCTACGTGGCGGTATGCAGCACCTGCGGCCAGGCGGCGCAACGGGCGGTGAAGCACGGCCCCGACGGGACCTACGCACTCGACGCCCGAAACGGCCACACCGTGTGGCACAACAATGCCGGCAAGTTCGCCAACCCCGTGGTAGCGGACTCCAAGCGGATCTACCTGGTAGGCCGGGCCAACCTGTTCGCGCTCAAGCCGCGCCGACACCGCTGATCTAGGTTCCTCACTGCGGGGGCGCCGCTCGACGAGCCGCTCGAAGGCGACCTCGGGAGCCTCGTGATTTCATCGACTCGGCCGCAACCCGGCGAACGCTCAGGGGTTGGGATGTCCGGTGACGCGAGCGGCGCTCATCCCGCTGCTGGGAGTGCTGAGCTGTCTGCAGGGGACCGCAGTTGGCGCTCCTGCTCGCGCCTATCGCAATCCGATCAGAGATGTCCGCACGGGCAAGCCGCTGGCGTGCCCGGACCCGCACGTGATCGACCTGAAGAAGGGAAGCTTCAGGTACTTCATGGTCTGCACCACGGATCACGACCCCGATGGCATCGCTATCCGTAGGTCGCGCGACTTGGTGCGCTGGTATCCAGCGGGATCCGTGTTCCCGAAGGGCCGGCGGCCGTGGTGGTCTAGTGGTCGGTTCTGGGCGCCCGAGATCCAGCGCATCCACAGGAGGTGGGTCGTCTACTTCGCGGCTTCTGTCGACCGCTCCAAGACGCGCGTGCCGGTGAGACCCGGGGCGATGGCGTTGGGCGTGGCGACCTCTCGGGCGCTGCGGGGACCGTGGCATACGCGAATCCTCCACTACCGCGGGCAAGGTCACGGTGCCGCCGGCCAGCGCGAACGATTCGGCGGGACGATCGACCCGAGCGTGGTCCGCAGCCCGCTCGACGGCCAGCTGTATCTGTTCTGGGCGCTTCAAGGCACCCAGATCTGGGCCGGCAGGTTGTCGCCGGACGGACTGCGCCTCGTGGGGAACATCCGACGCGTCGTGACGCCGTCGAAGCCCTGGGAGTGTCACCCGAACTGCACCATCGAGGCTCCGGAGCCCTTCTACAGAGGCAGGACGCTCAACCTCCTCTACTCGGCCGCATCGACATGGGACGGCAGCTATGCCATCGGGTTGGCGCGCGGGACGGATCCGTTGACGGGCACCTACAGGAAGGCCGATCGGCCGGTTCTACGCTCAGGGCGGAGGTTCATCGGCCCAGGCCATTGTTCCCAGCCGGTGAGGGGGCCCGACGGGAGGACCTACATCCTCTACCACGCGCTCACCTCCCCCGACCCCAAGCACCTCTCGAACCGTCGTCTGCTGATGATCGCCCGGGTCCGGTGGAGGGCGGGCCGAATGGTGATAGCCGGGGATGGCCGCGCCAATTAGGTCCTAGACGCACATAGGCCTGTCAGGTCTGGTTCATGTTGCGCTGGAACCCTGGGGGTCGATGACGGCTCGCCGCCCGCCGGTCGCCGTAGCGGCAACGGGTGCGTCACTACTCCTCGCCGCGCTGTCGACCGCGTTCGTCAACGCCCTCAGCTACGACGCCTGGGGCTGGCTCATCTGGGGCCAGGAGATTGCCGGCGGACACCCCTTCACGACCAACGGCTATCCGACCTGGAAGCCGCTAACCGCGTTGGTCGCAGTAGCGCTGTCGCCGCTGGGACACGCGGCGCCGTTCCTGTGGCTCATGGTTGCCCGCGCCTCGGCTGTGATCGCGCTGGTGCTCGCGTATCGGCTCGCCTCGCGACTGGCCGGCCGCGCCGCGGGGGTCCTTGCCGCGCTCGCCCTGTTGATCGTCCCGGACTGGCTGTTCCAGACCGGCGTCGGCGGCTCTGAGCCGCTCGTCACGGCGCTGCTTCTGGGCGCGGTCGCCCGCCACGCCGATCGCGATGATCTGGGTGCCTTCGTGCTCGTGCTGCTCGCGTCGCTCCTGCGGCCGGAGAGCTGGGCCCTTCTGGTGGCGAGCGCGGTCGTGGCCTGGGGGCGGAGCCCGCGCAGCCGCCCGGTGGTGGCGCTGAGCGCCATGGCGGTTCCCGTGCTCTGGTTCGGCGGCGACTACCTGGGCAGCGGAGACCCCTTCCGCGGTTCGCAGCTCGCCAAGACCACGCAGGAGGCAATGAGGCTGCGGCACCTCTGGGCGCTCCCCGGAGTAGGCGTGCTCCACGCCGCCTCCCGGATGATCCCGCTGTCGCTGCTCGCCGCTGTCCCGGCTGCCCTGGCGTGGGGGGTGCGTCGCCGCGATCCGATCGTCCTGGCGCTCGGGCTGGGATCCCTGGTCTGGCTCGCCGAGGTGGCCGCCTTGGCGCAACTCGGCTACGCCGGCGTCACGCGGTTCCTGTTCCCGGCGGCGGCTGGGCTATCCGTAGTGGGCGCAGCGGGGCTCGTTCAGGTCCTGCGTGCTGCCCGTGTGAATCCGCCTGCCCAGATAGCGCTCGGCGCCGTCGCGGTGGCTCTGGCCGTGCCGGCCGTGATCAACGCGCACAGCCTCAGACGTGTTCCCCAGCACATCGAGGAGCGGTCGGACCTCGACGGCGCGGTCAGCACGATCGTGGCGCGCGAAGGGCGGCAGACGCTGCTCGCCGCCCCCCACCTGGCAGCGCAGGGCCAGACGGTCACGCCGCTCGCGTGGCGGCTCGACGTGGCGCCCCAGTCGCTCGACGAGCCGCGCTTCCCGGGCCTCGTCCTTGCAGACACCAATCAACGTTGGCGGCTCTACCGCGCCGCCATCCGCCGCGGCCGGGGCCGCTTCACCCGCCGACGCGTCACGAGCACATGGGCGCTGACGCTCATCGCGATCGACCGGCGACCCCCTCGAAGCAGCCGCGGCTCCCACAGGCCGCCATAGGGTAAGTCGCCCGGATGTGCAGCCATACTCGCGTGCCGAAGGGCCAATCCGCCGTCGCGGATGAGCACGCGGTCGCGTGTGTCACCGGTCCCCGGGCTCGGGAGCGGCGATTCGATTCCCCGCCGGGAGGACTAGCGTTTCCGGCCGTGAGCGATGACCCGATGCAGAAGCTGGTGCGCTTCGCGGCGCCTACCCTCGACCCGACCGAAGTCTGCGAGGCGGCGGGCGTGGATCGCGAGGTCGGCGACCGGCTTTGGCGCGCGCTCGGTTTTCCCGACGTGGAGGAGGGGGTGCGCGCCTACACCGACGAGGACGCCCGCGCGCTGCGCCTCGCCGCCGAGGGGCTCGACGAGCTCGAGCCCGAGGAGCGCGAGGATGTGCTGCGGCTGATGCTGCAGGAGGCGAGAGTGATGGGCGCGCACCTCGCCGCGCTGGCCGAGACCGAGCTCGACGCGATCGCAGCGCTCTCGGAGCGCGGCGTGCGCAACCGGCTGGTGGAGGAAGCGGTCGAGCGGGGGTTGGCGGAATCCGACCTCGGCTGGCTGATCTTCTACGCGCTGCGCCGCCAGCTCGACGCGGTCGCGCGCCGCCATTCCGAGACCGGCGCCAGCGATGCCACGCAGCAGCACGAGCTCGCGGTCGGCTTCGTCGATCTCAGCAACTTCACCTCGTTCAGCGACGGGAGCGAGCTGGGCGACATCGCCGAGCTGCTCGACCGCTTCGAGTCGCTTGCCTTCGACGTGATCGTGGAGGCCGAGGGGCGCGTCGTGAAGCTGATCGGCGACGAGGTGATGTTCGTCTGCCCTGATCCCGGCGACGCCGTCCGCGCGGCGCTCGGGATTCTCGAGGGCGCTCCGACGCGGGACGTGCCGCCGGCGCGCGGCGGGATCGCCCATGGCCGCGCTCTGCGCCAGGGCGGCGACTACTTCGGGCCGCCGGTCAACCGGGCAAGCCGGATCACCCAGGCGGCCGCGCCCAACACGGTCGTCGTCGACGACGGCATGCGACAGCGGCTTTCGGGCGCGGACGCCCTCGGCCTCAGCCTCGAGCCGCTCGGCGAGCGCCCACTGAAGGGGCTCGGGCCGACCGAGCTCTGGCGGGTCGGGCGCAGCACCTGACGGCGGCGGCGATCTCGTCGCCACGCGCCCGGCGCGTCCTGACGCGGTCAGGGCTCGCTCACTGAGTGTCGTTCGCTCTGACGGCCGCGAGGCCCGTTCACTTCTACGCGAAAGGGAGCTGCGTGTCGAAGCCCGATGCCCGCGCAAGCGGCCGCCGATTTCCCCGAGCGCCAAGGGCCGAAACGGCACCACCCTGCTGGTCGTCACCCGCGGCAAGAAGGTCACCACGGTGGGCATCGGCGACAAACGCCTCACGAAGTCGAAGAAGCTGACGAAGAAGTTCCTTACGGCCTGGAAGCTGGGGTAGCCCGCTCCCCGGCGGCCATGAGGGCCGCGATCGCCGCGCCCGTCAGCGGCCACACCAGGTAGTAGTTGTTGAAGGTGCGACCGATCCACATGAGCACCAGGATCGACACCGCGAAGGCGGCCGCGCCGACCCACAGCTCCGGCGCCTTCCGCTGGGCGAACAGCAGCCAGACGGTCAGCGGCAGCCAGAGCGTGACCGCGAAGAGGACGAACGGGTACGAGCCCGTGCGGCTGTCGATGATGTGGAAGCGGAGCAGGATGTCGGAGAGCCCGTAGCCGACGATCTTGTAGGTCCCGGCGCCGTACCTGACCGTGTCGGCCCAGAAGGCGCCGGGGTCCCAGAGGAAGAAGGGCAGGATCGCGACGGCGAGGATGCCGCCCAAGATCAGGCCGGCGCGCCTCAGCTCGGCGCGGGTCGCTCCTCGCTTGAGCAACATCAGCGCGATGAAGGGGAGCGCGACGAGGGCGAACTGCTTGAGCAGCACGGCGCCGGCCAGACTGGCGGCCGCCCAGCCGTAGCGCGTGCGCGTGACCATGGCGAACGCCAGGACGAGCAGCAGGAGGCTGGGGGCGTCGGTCTGGCCGAACCAGGACGAGCGGACGGCGATCGGGTTGCACACGAGCAGCGCCCCGATCCCGAGCCGCCAGGCGAGCGGCGCCCGAAAGGCGAGTGCCGCGAACAGCGTCAGGACCGTGCAGACGAGGAGGAAGAAGCGGTAGTCGTCGAACGGCTTCGGCAGGCCACGCCACAGCGCGGCGGTGAGGACCGTGCCGGGGAAGTAGGCGAAGTGGCGAAGCGCCACCTGGTTCTTCAGAACACTCGGCGAGACGCTGCCGTCGTATGTGTAGAAGCGCTCGAGGCCCGTGTGGCGGTAGTCGCGGCCGTAGGGGTCGTGCCCCTTCAGCAGGGCCCGGCCGCCGAGCTCCACCTGGTAGGTCGAGTCGTTGGTGAAGAACCACGGCGCCGTCGATTGGCGCAGGCCGAGCTGGAGGAAGGTCGACGGCACCAGCAGGACCAGAGCCACCAGGAGGACCAGGCCCGCGCCCGCCCAGGCCGGCCAGCTTCGCATCCAGAACAGCGCGACCGCGCCTCCGCCGCAGATCAGGGCCGCGATGAAGCAGCCGGTCCGGGCGATGCCGACGTCCCAGTCGCGCCCGGCCGCCCGCACGAGCGGCGCCAGCACCCCCTGGGGGTCGACCACCGTGGGCCGGAAGGGCCAGGGGTCGGAGCCGAGCTCGGGCAGCGTGACCGCGAGGATCACGAGCAGGATTCCGAGCAGGGCCCAGGCCCCGTACCAGCCGAGGCGCTCGCTCACGTGGCTAGCGTGGCCTCCGCCGCGGACGGTGCCGCGCCCTCGGCGCGGCGGGCGGAGAGGAAGCCGGCGCCCACGCCGAGCACCACCCAGGTGATCGGGTCCTCCAGGAAGCCGCTGTAGGACAGGGCGTGGACGAACAACCCGAGGAACGACGCGCCGAGCGCCAGCCCGAGCGCGCGGTCGATCCGGGTTACCGCAACCAGCAGGCGGGCGCCGCCCACGAGCAGCCAGAGGTACAGTGCGGCGCCTATCACGCCGAGCTCGGCGGTCACGGTCAGCGGCGTCGTGTGGGAGACGAAGTTGGGGGTCGGCCTGGCGCTGTTCGCGAGCGCCTTGCTCGCCCGAGGCTGCCCCCCGATCCCCACGCCCACCAGCGGGTGGTGGGCGATCACGCGGGTCGTCTCCTGCACCCGCTGCGTCCGGTCGCTTGTCAG
>JBJMLJ010000119.1:0-4559 GCA_045805365.1 Thermoleophilaceae bacterium | reverse complement strand
GAGGTCGTACAGGTAGGAGGTGAGGCGGCCGTCCTCGATGATCGTCGTGCGGCGGGTGGGCGTGCCCTCGTCGTCGATGCCGTCGCTCCCCCACTCGCCCTCGCGGCGGCCGTCGTCGTAGGCGGTGACGAACGGCTCGGCGAGCTGCTCGCCGAGCTTGCCCGCGTAGACGCTCGCCCGCTTCTGGACGGCGTCCGACTCGAGCCCGTGGCCGACGGCCTCGTGCAGGAGGACGCCGCCGAAGCCGTTCCCCACCACCACCGGCAGCCGCCCCGCCGGCGCGTCGACGGCGTCGAGCATGGTGAGCGCCTTGCCCGCCGCGCTCTCGGCGACCCGCTCGGGAGAGCCCTCGAGCAGCTCCCAGCCGGCGTGGCCGCCGAGGGTGTCCGTGCCGGTCTCGACGCGGTCGCCGCGGCGCGCCACGACCTGGGCGCCGAGCCGCAGCCGGGTGCGATCGTCGGCGGCCGCGCGCCCGTCGGAGCCGAAGACCTCCACCCGCCGGCGGGCCTCCGAGTAGCCGATCCGGACCTGCGCCACGTCGCCGCCGGCGCTACGGGCGGCCTCGTTGCAGGCGCGCAGGAGCTCCGCCTTGGCCGCCGCCTCGACCTCCTCCGGACGCCTGGCGACCGGGTGCCCGTCGGCCGCCTGGAGAGCGGCGATCGCGTCGGGCGCGCGGGCATCGCCGCGCAGGGCCTGCCCGACCGAGTCCGCCACGCGCAGAAGGTCGTCCTCCGCGAGGCCGTCGACGTAGCCGAAGTAGCTGGCGTCGCCCTGGACCACCCGCACCGATGCGCCGAGCTCGCGGCCCGCCTGCGGCCGCTCGACGTTGCCGTCGTCGAGGCTGAGGGCGAAGCCGCTGCGCTCCTCCGCGTACAACTCGGCGAAGTCCCCGCCGCGGCGCAGGGCGCGCTCGATCACGCGGCCGGCCAGCTCGGGATCGAGCAGCGTCACGAGTCCGCCTCCTCGGCCTTGCCGGAGACGAGCTGCACGAGGCGCTCACAGGCGTCCAGGACGAGGTCGTATCCGGCCGTCTCGGGCTGCAGCGTCCGGGAGATCCCGGCCGCGTCGTAGAGAAGGACGCGCGGCGCCCGGTCGCGCTGGGCGCGTCTGACCGCCGCCGCCACCCCCTCGGCGATCCCGGTCGCGCGGCCGATCGGGCCCTTTCGCTTCTCCTTCACGAGGTCAGCCCACCCAGCAGCGCGCGCATGTCGTAGAGCATCAGCGAGGAGAGGGCGGAGCGCCGGGCCACGGCCACGAGCGTCCAGCGCGGGCCGCGGACGGCGAAGACCGAGCCGCCGAGGACCTGCGCCTCGAGCTCGGCGGGCGGCTCGTCGGCGGCCCTGTCCACCGCCCGCAGCAGCTCCCGGGCGGAGTCGGCCAGCTCCTCCGTCTGGACCGCCGCGCTGGCCACGGAGTGGCCGCCGGAGGTGTCGAGGAGGACGGCCGCGCGAGCGTCCGGCGACATCTCGACCAGGCGGTCGGGGAGGTCCGCCGGATCGAGCGTTCCGGCGGCGGGCCGGTCGCTCGGACGCTGCGGATCCTCCACCGTGGGCAGAATAGCGGCGTGCCGCTGTCGCGAATCTCGTGGCTGGTGACGGTCGGGATCTGCCTGATAGCCGCCCTGCTCCTGCTGCTGAACGGCTACTACGGCTACGCGGGCGTCCTCCTCGCGGTGGGCGCTGCGGCCGCCGTCAATCTCGTCTGACCGAGTCCTCCGGCTCGAGATGGATGAGCACGTCGGCGCCACGGAGCCGACCGCGGATCTCGCCTTGGAGCTCGTGCGCCACCTCGTGCGCCCGGCTCAGGCTCGTGCCGTCGCGGAACTGCACGTGCAGGTCGACGTAGCGGCGGCTGCCCGCCCGCCGGGCGCGCAGCTTGTGGAAGCCGATCACCTCGCTCGCGCCGTGCTCCTCGATGGCCCGGCGCACGGCCTCGAGCTCCTCGGGCGGCAGGGCCTCGTCGACCAGCACGCGCGACGACCGGTTGATGATGCGGACACCGGAGAACACGATCGCCACCGCGACTGCCAGGGCCACCGCCGGGTCGATCCAGGTCGCGCCGGTCACCTGGACGAGCACCAGGGCGATCAGCACCCCAACCGACGTGTAGGCGTCGGTACGCAGGTGCGCGGCGTCACCCTCGAGCGCCGGCGAGTCCGTCGCCTTCGCCCGCACGTTCAGGTAGCCGGACACGCCGAGGTTGGCGGCGGCGGAGAAGCCGATCACGGCGATGCCGACGCCGAGCGAGCCGACGTGCGCCCCCTTCACCAGCCTGTGGAGCGACTCGTAGACGATGATCGCCGCCCCGAGCAGGATCAGCATCCCCTCTATCGCGGCGGCCAGGTTCTCGACCTTCTCGTGGCCGTATGGGTGCGTCTCGTCGGCCGGCTCGTCCGCCTTGCGAACCGAGAAGAAGGCGACCAGCGAGGCGATCAGGTCGATACTCGAGTGGACCGCCTCGGTGATGATCGCGATCGACCCGGTGATGACCCCCGCCGCGAGCTTCAGGGCGATCAGCACCAGGTTGGAGACGATCGACACCGTGGCGGCGCGCGTCTTGGGCGGCATCTGCGCCGCCGGCCCGATCGCGCTCGCCGGCGAGGTCAGCGGAGCCTCCTCAGCTTCGGTATGCCGACCTCCGGCATCTCCTCGAGGAGCGCCCGCGCCGCCCGGCCCCGGTGGCTGATCGCGTCCTTCTCCTCCCGCGAGAGCTCGGCCATGGTGCGCTCGTCCGGATAGTCGTCGGGGATGAAGGCGGGGTCGTAGCCGAAGCCGCCGTCGCCGCGTGGCTCCCGCGCGAGCACGCCCTCGCAGCGCCCCTCGACCACTCGCTCCTCGCCTCCCGGGTCGACGAAGGCGAGGACGCAGACGTAGGCGACTCGCCTGTCGCCGTCTTCCGGTACCTCGTCGAGCAGCTTGTCGAGGTTCTCCTGGTCGGTCGCGTCCTCGCCGGCGTAGCGCGCCGACCAGACGCCCGGCGCCCCGCCCAGCGCGGACGCCTGGATGCCGGAGTCGTCGGCCACCGTCGGCTCGCCGGTCGCCACCGCGGCCGCCCGCGCCTTGATCAGCGCGTTGGCCGTGAAGGTGGTGCCGGACTCGGGCGGAAGCCCGACGTCGTCGGGAAGCGGCACGAGCTCGTGCGGCCGGAGCAGCTCCGAAAGCTCGCGAAGCTTGTGCGGGTTGCGGCTGGCGAGGACGAGGCGCACCTGACTAGGCCGCCGCCGCAACCGCCTGCTCCTGCGCGGTGTGCAGACGCTCGATGCCCGACGCGGCGAGCGCGAGCAGCTCGTCGAGCGACGCCCGCGAGAGCGGCGTGCGCTCGGCCGTCGCCTGGACCTCGACGAGGCCGCCGTCGCCCGTCATCACCACGTTGGCGTCGACCTCGGCCGTCGAGTCCTCGGAGTAGTCGAGGTCGAGCAGCGCCTCGCCGCCGACGATCCCGCACGACACGGCGGCCAGCGACCCGTTCAGCGGAACGCGCTCGAGCTTCTCCTCCGAGACGAGCCGGCGCAGCGCCAGCTCGATCGCCACGTAGCCGCCCGTGATGGCGGCGCAGCGGGTGCCGCCGTCCGCCTCGAGCACGTCGCAGTCGATCCAGACCGTGCGCTCGCCCAGCCCCTCGAAGTCGATCACGCCGCGCAGCGAGCGGCCGATCAGCCGCTGGATCTCCACGGTGCGCCCGTCCGGGCGGCCGCGGGAGACGTCGCGCTTCTTCCGCTCGCCGGTCGAGGCGGGCAGCATCCCGTACTCCGCCGTGACCCAGCCGCGGCCGCCGCCGGCGAGCCAGCGCGGCACCTCCTCCGCCACCGAAGCCGTGCAGATCACCCGCGTGCCGCCCATGGCGATCAGCGCCGAGCCGGTGGCGGTGCTCATGAAGCCGGGCTGGATCGTCACCTCGCGGAGCTCGTCGGGCGCGCGGCCGTCGTTCCTCATGCCGCCGCCTTCCGGGCGGGCTCGACCTCGACGTGCCGCACCTCGCCGATGGGAAGCTGGAGGAAGCGCGTGCCGAGCCGCCGGAAGCCCTCGGGATCGCCGGTCGCCAGGAAGCGATAGTCGCCCTTCCGGCCCGGATCGCGATCGAGCCCCGCGGCCCGCAGCTCCGCGTCGACCTCCTGCGCGATCGCCTCCCCGGAGCTCACGATCGCCACCCCCCGGCCGAGCTCGCGCTGGAGCACCGGCCGCACCAGCGGATAGTGGGTGCAGCCGAGGATCACCGTGTCGACGCCGGCGGCCTTCAGCGGCCGGCAGGCGGCCTCGACGCAGGCGAGCGTCCGCTCGTCGACCTCGCCGCCCTTCTGGATCAACGGCGCCAGCTCGGCGGTCGCGACCGAGTGCAGGTCGGCGTCGGGGGCCTCCGCGCGCAGAGCGCGCTCGTAGCTGCGGCTGGCCACGGTCACGGGCGTCGCGAGCAGCCCGACCCTGCCGTTCTTCGTGTGGGCGGCCGCCAGCCGCGACTCCGGCCCGACCACGCCGACGACCGGCACGCGGCCCTCGAGCTCCTCCTGGAGCACGGGCAGCGCGGCCGAGGTGGCCGCGTTGCAGGCCACCACGAGCAGCTTC
>JBJMLJ010000118.1:0-12002 GCA_045805365.1 Thermoleophilaceae bacterium | reverse complement strand
GTGGGGCGATCGTGTCGTCGTAGAAGCTCCGGACCTCCTCCGGGTGGGAGGCGAGCACACGGAAAAGCAAGCGGTACGTGCCGTCGCCGATCTCCTCGCCGGTTGCGCCGCCCCCGGCGGCGCGGACGCCGAGCACGAGCTCCGCCTCCTCGAGGGCGCGGCGCACGTCGGCAGGGTCGGCATAGAAGGACGACACGCCCACGGCCACGTTGCGGCCTAGGCGGCTCGCCACGACGCGGGCCTCGTCGGCCGTCCCGGGGAGCAGGGCATAGACCCGGCCGTTCACGGACTGCGCGAGCGCGGAGGGGCGCTCGGTGGCGATCGCGGCGATCAGGCGGCCCGGCGCCCGCTCGCCTGGGTCCGCGCAGAGAGCCGCGCTTCCCTTGGAGAGATCGCAACCAAGCCGGGAGGCTCGGCGGACGACGTCCTCGACCTCCAGGTCGTCGCGCGTCAAGAGCTCCTCGAGGAACGAGCCGCGCAGGGTCTGCTCGGTCTCGTCGCGCGCCTCGGCCACGGCGACCTCCGTCAACGCCGCGATCGCCGCCACGTGCAGGTACTCGCCCGCGTCCGGCCTGCCGGGACCGAGCAGCAGCACGGCGCCGAGCTCCTCGTCGCCGGACACGATCGGCACCTCGGCGGTGACCTCGGGTGGCCGCCGCGGGCTGCCGCCCGCCAGCCGCGAGCCGACGTAGCGCTCATACATCGCCCAGGCCTCCACCGGCGCGCCGAGGCGCGGCACGATCACCGCCACCGGCGCACCGGCGTGCCGGCCGGCGACGTCGGCCACCCGCTCGAGGCCGTCGCCGGCCACGACCGCGCCCACCATCTCGAGGTGGACGCGGCGCGGCGTAGAGGCCACGTGGGCCCCGTCTATGTCACCGACAGGTACCGCTCGATCTCCCATGGCGTCACCTGGACGCGATAGTCGAGCCACTCCTCGCGCTTCAGCTCCACGTAGCGCGAGAAGATGTGCGTGCCGAGCGCGCGTTCGACGAGCTCCGAGCCGGCCATCTCGTCGATGGCCTCGCCGAGCGACTCGGGGAGGTGCGAGACACCCATCGCCGCGCGCTCCTCCTCGGTCAGGTCGTAGAGGTTGCGATCGATCGGGTCGGGCAGCTCGTAGCCGCGCTCGATGCCCTCGAGGCCGGCCTGGAGCAGCGCGGCGAACGTCAGGTACGGGTTGCACGACGGATCGGGACAGCGCAGCTCCATCCGCGTGGCCCTCTCCTTGCCCGGGTGGTACACCGGCACCCGCACCAGCGCCGAGCGGTTGCGGCGCGACCAGCCGATGTAGACCGGCGCCTCGTAGCCGGGCACGAGCCGCTTGTACGAGTTCACCGACGGGGCGAACAGCGCCGCCAGCTCGCGCGCATGCTTGAGCTGGCCCGCGATGAACCCCTTCGCGATGTCGGAGAGGAAGTACTCGTCGTCCCCGTCGAAGAAGGCGTTCTCCTCGCCCCGGAAGAGCGACTGATGGGTGTGCATCCCCGAGCCGTTCTCCCCGAACAGCGGCTTGGGCATGAAGGTGGCGTAGAAGCCGTGCTGCAGGGCCACCTCCTTGACGGCGATCCGGTAGGTCATGGCGGCGTCCGCCATGTCCAGCCCGTCCGCGAAGCGCATGTCGATCTCGTGCTGCGAGGGGCCGACCTCGTGGTGGGTGTACTCCACCGGGATGCCGAGCTCGCGCAGCGTGAAGACGACGTCGCGGCGGAAGTCCGAGGCCACGTCGAGGGTGGTCAGGTCGAAGTAGCCGCCCTTGTCGAGCACCTCGGTGCTCTCGTCGTCGGCGAACAGGAAGAACTCGAGCTCCGGCCCCAGGTAGAAGTGGTCGAAGCCCATGTCCTTCGCGCGGGCGAGCGCCCTGCGCATCTGGAAGCGGGGGTCGCCCTCGTAGGGCTCGCCGCCCGGCTTCAGGACGTCGCAGAAGAGCCGCCCGACCTTGTGCGTCTCGCCGGTCCGCCAGGGCAGGATCCGGAACGTGTTCGGGTCGGGCATGGCGATCATGTCCGACTCCTCGATCCGGTTGAAGCCCGTGATCGACGAGCCGTCGAAGCCCATGCCCTCGTCGAGCGCGTGCGGCAGCTCCTCGCGGCCGATCGCGAACGACTTGAGCTGGCCGAAGATGTCCGTGAACCAGAGCCGGACGAACTCGACGTTCTGCTCCTCGACCAGCGCGAGCACGTCGCGCGCGCCGGTCCCTCTCTCATCCATTACAGCCATGCGTGTCCTTTCATGCCGGCGGGGGCGTCATGCCCCCGCCGGGATCTCCTGTGTCTCGTGGGATTGCAGGACCTCCTCGCCCTCCTCGCCGGTGCGGAGGCGAACCGCCTCCTCGACCGGGATGAGGAAGAGCTTCCCGTCCCCCACCGAGCCGGTGCGCGCGTGCCGGAGGATCGTCTCCTTGATCAGGCCGACGTCCTTGTCGTCGACCACGCACTCGAGCTTGAGCTTGGGCCGCAGGTGGACGGCGAGCTCCGAGCCCCTGTAGTGCTCGGTGATCGCCTTCTGCCTGCCCGAGCCCTTCACCTCGGTGATCGAGAGGCTCGGGAAGCCGGCCTCGAGCAGGTCCTGGCGGATCGGCTCGAAGGCCTCGTGCCGGATGTAGGCGACGACCATCTTCATGCCGTCGCCTCTCCGGGACGAACGCTCGCCGCAGCGGGCGTCGCGGACGGGGTCGGCGCACCCGCGAGTCCACCCAGCTCCGGTGTGGGAATGAACTGCTCGGGATAGCCGTACATCCCGGTCTCGGAGATGTCGAGGCCGGCTTCCTCCTCGTCCTCCGTGACCCGCAGGCCGATCGTGGCCTTGATGGCCCAGAACGTGGCGTACGAGATCGCGAAGACGCAGGCGAACGCGGTCGCCACGCCCAGCGCCTGGGCGCCGAGCTGGTGGAAGCTGCCGCTGTACCAGAGGCCCGGGTCGCCGATCCCGTTGAGGTTCGCCAGCCGCGTCGAGGTGAAGATCCCGCACGACAGCGTCCCCCAGATACCGGCCAGGCCGTGGGCGGAGAGCGCCCCAACGGGGTCGTCGAGCTTCTTCTCGATGAAGATCACCCCGTAGACGACGATCACTCCCGCGACCGCGCCGATGATCGGCGCCGCCCAGAACTCGACGTAGCCGGACGGTGCCGTGATCGCGACCAGGGCCGCGATCGCGCCGTTGCCGGCCATGCCGACGTCGTAGGTCTTGGTGCGCATGTACATCACCCCGAGGGCGGCCACCACGCCGGCCGCAGCCGCGAGGTTGGTCACGAGGGCCACCTCGGCGAAGCGGTTGCCGATCGCGCCGCCCGTCGAGCCCGGGTTGAACCCGAACCAGCCGAGCCAGAGGATCAGCACGCCAAGGCCAACAAGCGGCATCGAGTGCCCCGGGATCGCCCGCGGCTTGCCGTCGGCGCCGTACTTGCCCTTACGCGGGCCCAGCAGCAGGAGCGCCGCGAAGCCGCCGGTGGCGCCGATCAGGTGGACCACGGTCGAGCCGGCGAAGTCCTGCATGCCGATGCTCGACGCGAGCCAGCCGCCGCCGAAGATCCAGTGCGACAGCACCGGGTAGATCAACGCGGAGAAGATCACCGCGTAGATCACGTAGGCGCTGAACTTGATTCGCTCCAGCGTGGTGCCCCAGACGATCGCCAGGGAGACCGCGCAGAAGACGAACTGGAAGAACAGGAACGCCGCCGGGCTGATGCCCAGCGTCTCGACCAGCGGGATGCCCGAGTGGGCCGGCTCACCGCTCACGTTCAGGAACGCGCCATGCGTGCCCGCGATCGCCCCGGCGCCGCCGAAGGCGAGCGCGAAGCCGATCGCCCAGTAGGCGAGCGCGCAGATCGAGTAGTTGGTCAGGATCTTCGCCACGCCGAGGCCGGCGTTCTTCGCACGCGAGAAGCCGATCTCGAGGAACGCGAATCCGGCCTGCATGAACATCACGAGGATGCCCGCGATGAGCACCCACATCGTGTTGATGCTCGAGACGGAGTCGTCGAGCGTCGGTCCGTCCGCGGCCAGAGCCGTGGCGGGCAGGACCAGCAGCAGTAGCAGCGCCGCGGGTCCGGCTCTCAGGAGCCTGGATCTCATGTGCGAGTTCCCCCTTCTTCCCGGCGGCAGCCCGCCGCCGGATCGCAGAGTTCGAGTCATCTCGCACGGTAGGACCGCCTGTCCAAGGGGTCTTTATCCACATGTCGGAGATTTGGGCGGCCCTTTTCGCCGTCAGGTCGATCTCACGGGGAGCGCCCGGCGGCGTTCAAAGGGCATGACCCTTTCGCCAACACGCTCATTCGCTCTCGTCGCCACCCTCATCGGCTCGCTGCTGGCCGCCTCGGCCACCCCCACGCCGCTGTACGGCGATTACGCGGCCCGCTGGCACTTCTCCTCGGCGACCCTGACGGTCGTCTACGCGCTCTATGCGATCGGCGTGCTCACGTCGTTGCTCCTGGCGGGCCGGCTCTCCGACCGGATCGGGCGCCGGCCCGTCCTGGCCGTCGCGCTGGTCGGACTCCTGGTCGCGATGGGTCTGTTCATGGCGGCGCGGTCGGAGGCCTGGTTGTTCGCCGCCAGGACCGTGCAGGGACTCGCGACGGGGCTCGCGCTAGGCGCGGCGGGCGCTGCCCTGCTCGACCTCCAGCCCCGCGGCGACGCTCGCCACGCCGGCCTGGTCAACGGCGTGGTCACCGTCGGCGGCATTGCGACCGGCGCCCTCCTGTCGGGCACGCTGGTGCAGCTCGCGCCCGACCCGACCGTCACGCCGTTCGCCGTCATGGCCGTCGTCTTCGGCGCCGGTCTTCTGGCACTGACCGCGATACCGGAGACGGTCGACCGCGGCTCGGGCGGCTCGCCGCGACCGGAGCGCCCCCACGTGCCCAGGTCGATGCGGCGGACCTTCGCCCTGTCGGCGGCCGGCGTGGTCGCCTCCTGGTCGATCGGCGGCCTCTACCTCTCGCTCGCGCCGACGCTGGCCAGCGGGATCCTGAACAGCCGCGACCACATCGTCGGCGGTCTCGCGGTGTTCGCGCTCGCGGGCGCCGCCGCCTTCGGGCAGGTCCTGTTCAAGCGCCTCGGCTCGCGGTCCGCCCTCCGGGTCGGGCTGCTGACCCTCGCCGTGGGGATGACGGTGCTGGTCGCCACTCTCTCCAGCGGGTCGGCGCTCGCGTTCTTCGCGGCGTCGGCGCTGACCGGGAGCGGCCTCGGCGTGGCCTTCATGGGCGCTCTCCGCGAGGTATCCGTGGCGGCGCCTGCCGCCGACCGCGGGTCCGTCATGTCCGCGTTCTTCGTCGTCGCCTACCTGAGCCTGTCGCTTCCGGCGATAGGCGCCGGCATCACCGCCACGGACGTCGGAGTGGAGCCCACCTTCCGTGTCTTCGGCATGGGCGTCGTCGTGCTCGCCCTCGGGCTGACGCTCACCGCCCGTCGCAGGGCGCCTGCGGTCAGCCCGGCTTGACCGGCGTCAGGAGGCCGGCCTCGGTGCTGCCCGCCCAGGCCTTGCCCTCGCCCACGCCGAGCCCGAAGGGCGCCCCTTGGACCGGCACCTCGGCCGCGACGTCGCGCTTCGAGGTGTCGATCGCCACGACGCTGCCGCCGTCCGCGCAGGTGACCCAGACCCCACCCTCGCCGGCACGGACCTCGCGCGGATTCGCGGGCACGGTGATCCGCTTGACGACACGGTTGGCCGACGGATCGATCACGGCGACCTCGTTCTTGTCGCTGACCGACACCCATAGGAGCCCGGCGGCCGAGGCGATGCCTCTGGTCTGGCCGCCGATCTGAACCCCGTCGCCGATCTTCTTGCCGGTCTTGCCGTCGAGCTTCTGAATGAAGCCGTCACCGCTGTTGGTCACCCAGGCGTTGCTCTGGTCGAAGGCGATCTGAATGGGATTGGTGCCGACGGGGATCGTGCGCGCCGCCCCGCTGCCGGGGTCGATGCGGCTGACCGTGCCGTCGAGCTGGTTGGCGACCCAGATCGCGCCCTTGCCGGCGGCGATCCCTTCGGGGCCGTCACCTACGTGCAGCGTCCGCGAGACCTTTCCGCTCTTCGGATCGACCTGGCTGATCGTGTCGTCATCGGTGTTGGTCACCCATACCGATCCGCTCCCGACGGCGATGCTGTCGGGATTCGCCCCGACCTGCGTCGTCCCCGTGACCTTGCGGCTGGAGGGGTCGATGCGCTGCAACGTGCCCCGGTTCTTGTTGACGTCCCAGACGAACCCGGAACCGACCTCGATGCCGTCGATGCCGGCGCCGACGTCGATGGGCGACTGGGCTTTGGAGCTCGCGATATCGAGGCTCTTGGACTGGCTGGTGCTCGAGGCGCTCTTCTTGTTGGAGCTGGAGCCCCCGCCGGCGACCAGGACGACTACGACGATCGCCGCGACCGCGAGTAGCGCGCCACCTGCGACGAGCAGGCCGCCCCGGCGGCGCCGCTCGGCCGGGGGCGGCGGCGGTGGCGGCGCCGGGGCGGGCCGGATCGGGGTCGGTCGGGGCCGCGGCGCCGGGGGCGGTGCGGCGGCCGGAGGAGGCGTCTGCGGAGGCGGTGTCCGTGGCGGCGGGGCCCGTGGTGGCGGGGTCTGTGGCGGCGCCGGGGCGGCGGGCGCCGTCGGCGAGAGCATGGTCGGATCCTGGGGGATCGCCGGCCGCACGCCCGAGAGGGTCGTGGCCTCGGAGCGGAGCGTCGCGGCGAGCTCGTCCGCGGTGTCGTAGCGGTCGTCGGGGTTCTTTGCCATCGCCTTGGCCGCGGCGTTGGCGAGCGCCTGCGGGACGTCGGGCCGGATCTCCCGCACCGACGGGACCGGCTCGTTCATGTGCGCGTACATCTTGGCCACGTCGCTGTCGCGCGGGAACGGGACGCGACCCGTCAGCGCCTCGAAGAGCACGCAGCCGAGCGCGTAGATGTCCGAGCGGCCGTCGCCGGCGCGGTCCTCGAGCCGCTCGGGAGCGATGTAGTCGAGCGTGCCCACGAGCATGCCGGTCCGGGTCAGCGCCGTCGCGCGGCCCACGTCGCGAGCGATCCCGAAGTCGGTGAGGTAGGCGTGCTCGTTGCTCCCGTCGCGCTCGATCAGGACGTTCGCCGGCTTGACGTCGCGGTGGATGAGCCCCTTGCGATGAGCGGCCGCGAGGGCCGACGCCACCTGCGCGACGATCCTCGACGCCCGCGACGGGTCGAGCGCGCCGTCCTCTTCGATCACGGCCCGAAGGTCGGTGCCGGGGATGAAGCGCATCACGAGGTAGAGGAGCTCGTCGGCCTCGCCGGCCGCATAGACCGGGATCACGTTGGGGTGCTCGATCGACGCGGCAAGGCGAGACTCGCGCTTGAAGCGCTCCCGGAAGTCCTGGTTCGTGGTGAGCTCGGGCGCGATCAGCTTCAGGGCGACTGTGCGCTGGAGCGACTGCTCGATCGCCCGGTAGACGACCCCCATGCCGCCGCGGCCGATCTCGTCCTCGATCCGGCAGCCTGCGACGACGGTCCCTGGAGCGGGTTGGGCCATGGAGCCTTTATAGCCGGGTGGCGCGGATGTCGCCGAGCGAGCGGCGCTGGCGGTCCGCCTCATCGAAGTTCGCGGGGTCGAGCCACGCCTCGAACGCGGCCCTGCGCGACGGCCACTCGCCGTCGATGATCGAGAACCAGGCGGAGTCGCGATTGCGGCCCTTGACGATCATGTGCTGGCGGAAGATCCCCTCGAACGTGAAGCCGAGCCGCTCGGCCGCGCGGCGCGAGCGGGCGTTCTGCGAGTCGGTCTTCCACTCGAGCCGCCGGTAGCGGAGGTCGTCGAAGGCGTGCCGGGCGAGGAGGAACATGGCCTCCGTAGCGGCGGGCGTCCGTTGGAGGGCCGGCCCCAGGGCGATGTGGCCGATCTCGATCACGCCATGGCCCGGCTCGATCCGGAGATAGCTCGCCTGTCCGCGCGGGGTGCCCTCGACCAAGATGGCGAAGAAGAGTGGATCGCGGGATTCGGCGTTCGCCTCAAACCAGGCGTGCCACTCGCCCCGCTCGAACGGCCCGTAGGGGAGGTAGTCCCACAGGTGGGGGTCGCCCTCTGCGTGCAGGCTCTCGTAGAGAGCGGCCTCGTGCCGCTCGGCCTCGAAGGGCTCGAGCCGTACCCGCCGGCCCTCCAGGACCCGTCTGTCAACCGGCGCCCACATGGCCCATACATTGATACGAATCAGGCGTGGCCCTGGCCTGCCGCCTCACCCTGTCCGTCGTCATAGCTCTCGGGATTCTCGCGTCGCCCGCGCTCGCCGCCGAGCCGACCAAGACGCCCATGACCTTCAACGTCGTCGTCGGCCCCAAGGACGACACGCACTGCAAGATCGTCGCCGACCTCTACAAGCCCGCCGGCGCCTCGAAGTCGCATCCGGTCGCGGCGGTCATGGGGACGAACGGCTTCGGCGGCAGCAAGGACGACTTCGACAAGCTGGCGCCCGCCTACGCGAGGCGCGGCTACGCGTTCCTCGCCTACTCGGGGCTCGGCTTCGGCAACAGCGGCTGCAAGATCACGCTCGACGATCCCGACTGGGACGGCAAGGCCGGCAAGCAGCTCGTCTCGTTCCTCGGGAAGACCGACTTCATCGAGAAGGACGGCCCGGGCGACCCGCGGGTGGGGATGATCGGCGGCTCGTACGGCGGGCAGATCCAGTTCGCCATCGCCGGCATCGATCGCCGCCTCGACGCGATCGTCCCGCAGATCACCTGGAACGACCTCTCCTACTCGCTCGTCCCGAACAACACCGACTTCGCCTTCGGCACGACCTACCGGACCGCCGGCGTCGACAAGCTCGACTGGCCCGTCCTGTTCTCCGCGCTCGGGCTCGGCCAGGGCTTCCAGCAGGCGGTCCAGAACCAGGATCCCAGCCATCTCGGCGCCTGTCCGAACTTCAGCGACCAGGTCTGCCAGTCGCTCGTCACGAGCTCGATCAACGGCTACGCCGACGCGCCGACGCTGGCGCTGTTGCGGCACGCGTCGGTCTCGACCTACATGTCGAGGATCCGGGTTCCGACGTTCCTCGCCCAGGGCCAGAGCGACACCCTGTTCGACCTGCAGGAGGCGGTGGCCACCTACAAGGCCCTGCGGGCACAGGGCACGCCGGTGAAGATGCTCTGGCGCTCCGCCGGCCACTCCGGCGGCAGCATCGACGGCGAGAGCGACGACACCGACCTCGAGAAGAACTACGAGAGTCGGCTGGAGCTCCAGTGGTTCAACTACTGGCTGCGCGGGATCAGGCCCAAGCCGGCGCTCGACTTCTCCTTCCTGCGCGACTGGGTGCCGTACAAGGGCGACGCCGCGCCGGAGGTCGGAGTCGTCCCCCGCTACCCGGCCGGCCCCGAGCAGACGGTCTACCTCTCCGGCTCCGACCAGCTGGCGTCGTCGAAGAAGGCCGTCAAGTCCGGCAGCGCGGACTTCGCGTCGATCCCGTCGGCGTCGGGCTCGGGCAACGGCTTCGTCGAGGCTCCCGTCCCCGACGTGCCGGGTACCTTCGCCAGCTACGAGACCGCTCCGCTGGCGAGGAACACCGACATCGTCGGCATCCCGCGGCTGCACATCAGGCTCAAGGCTCCGGACTTCTCATCCCTCCAGAGCTCCGACCCGCGCACCCATCTGATCCTCTTCGCCAAGCTGTTCGACGTGGACAGCGGCGGCGGTACCACGCTGCCGCGCAACCTCCTGTCGGCGGTGAGGGTGGCCGACGTGAACAAGCCGGTCGACATCCAGCTCCCCGGCATCGTCCACCGCTTCGCGAAGGGCCACCGGATCCGGCTCGTCGTAAGCACGAGCAACTCCACGAACCGCGGCAACACCGTGGCGGGGCCGGTCTCGATCCTCACCGATCCCTCCGCGCCGGGCACTCTGACGCTGCCCAAGGTCGGCTCGCGCGTGCACACGCTGCCGGGTCGTTGCCTGGCCACGCGCGCGCCGATCGGCCCCCGCAACATCGGCCGCATCCGCCTCGGCTGGAGCCGCAGCAGGCTGCTGCGCCGCGTGAGTGTCCAGCCGGAGCGCCGCACGGCTCGCACCTACCGCTACTGCGTCAAGGGACGCCAGGGTGTTGTGAAGGCCGTCTTCTCGAGCCGTTCGAGCCGCGGCAAGTCCCTGCTCGTGACCACCACCGCTCGCGGCCACGGAAACCGGAACGTTCGCGTGAGCTCGAAGGCGTCGCGGTTCCGGCGCGCCTATCCGCGCCGGCGACGGATCCTGAAGGGCGTCTACCGGGCGAACCCGCGCAGCCCGCGCCTGTTCGGCGTGCGCCACGGCCGGGTCACCTTCATCGCCGTGGCGAGCAAGTCCCTGCTCCGCAGCCCGCGTGCGCTGCGCCGCCAGCTCAGGCTCGCCGGCGTCCGCTGAGCCGAGTCTCGTCTAGAAAGTCGTGTTGTGGCCCCAGGAGGGCCAAAACTCGACGTCCTAGCCCGAGTTTGGGCGACTACGCCGGAACCTCGTCGGCTGCCCGCTGCTCGCCCTCGGCCTCGACCGTGCCGTCGCCCTCGGGATCCTCCTCGGGCGGCACCTCACCGCCGCGATCGGTGCCCGCGATCAGCTCATCGGGTCGCTTGTCCTCGGGGATGAAGCCGGACTTCATACCGAAGTAGACGGCCTGCGGGTGGTGGGCGACGATCGCCACCGTGGACTGCTCGGGCTCGACGGCATAGCCGCTCGACAGCCTCATGCCGATCTCCTCCAGCTCGAGCAGGCGCCAGACCTTCTCGTGCTCGGACTGGTCCGGGCAGGCCGGGTAGCCCCAGGAGTAGCGGCGGCCCTGATCGATGTCGATGCCGAGCCCCCGGCGGACATCCGAGTGGAGCCACTCGGCCAAGCCCTCGGCCGCCTGCACCCCGAGGCCGTGGACGAACAGCTGCTCGGAGAACTCGCCGTCCTCCTCCAGCTTCTTGATCAGCTTGGTCACCTCGGGGCCGACCGTGACTCCCTGCAGGGCGACCACGTCGCGCTCGCCGGAGTCGACCGGCCGGAAGAAGTCGGTCAGGCAGATGCGGTCGTGCTTGGGCTGGCGCGGGAAGACGAGCCGCTCGATCTCCCGGTCGGGATCCGAGGGGTCGTAGACGATCAGCTCGTTGCCGTCGGCGTTGCAGGGGAAGTAGCCGAGCCGCGCGCGCGGGTGCAGGTAGTCCTGCTCGCGCCACATGCGCTCGAGCTTCGGCGCGAAGCCCTCGTCCTCGCCGTCGCCCTCGACGATCTTGCGCCACTCCTCGCCCTTCTTGCCGCGGCCGCCCCAGTGGAGCTTGAAGAGCACGTGCCGGTCGAGGTAGGGAAAGACGTCGTCGAGATCGATGTCGATCTCGTGCACGCCCCAGAAGGGCGGCTCGGGGACCGGCGTGTCCGTGCGGGCGCCGGAGCGGACGGAGTCGTCGGTCGTCGGCGGCGAGTCGTCGACGACCTCGGGCTTCTCGCGCAGCGTCTGTGCCTCGGTGCGCGCCTTTTCGACCAGCGCGTCGCGCGCCTCGTCGTCGACCAGCGCGTCCACCGTGTCGAGCCCCTGGAAGGCGTCCTTGCAGTAGAAGACGCCCGGCTCGTAGATCTCGTCCGACTCCTTGCCCTTGGGATAGAGCGCACGGCGGCCGAAGTCGCGGTTGATCGCCGCGCCGCCGATCAGCACCGGGAACTCGTGGCCGCGCTCGTGCAGCTCCTGGATGCAGATCGGCATCTGCTTGGAGGTGGAGACCAGCAGTGCGGAGAGGCCGATCGCATCGGCCTCGTTCTCCACGGCGGCGTTGATGATCGTGTCGACCGGGACCTGCTTGCCGAGGTCGATCACCGTGTAGCCGTTGTTCGTGAGGATCGTGTTCACGAGCGACTTGCCGATGTCATGCACGTCGCCGAACACGGTGGCGATCACGACCTTGCCCTTCGTGTGCCCCTCGATCCGGTCCAGATAGTTCTCCAGCTGGGCGACGGCGCGTTTCATCACCTCCGCCGACTGCAGGACAAACGGCAGGATGAGCTCGCCGGCGCCGAACTTGTCGCCGACCTCCTTCATCGCCGGCAGCAGCACCTGGTTCAGGGTCGG
>JBJMLJ010000117.1:0-7207 GCA_045805365.1 Thermoleophilaceae bacterium | reverse complement strand
TGCGGCCCGTCGAAGACGTCGCCGTAGCCGTCGGTGCACATGTACTCGGTCCCCGAGCGGTTGACCCCGAGTAGCCGGAGCACCCGGCCGTGGTCGACAAGGTGCCGGCCGCGGACGTGCAGCGAGGCCGCGGCCGGGGGCGCGACGAGCGCGAGGACGGCGAAGGTCGAGAGCAGGATCGCGCCGAGGCGCTCCGTCATCCCGCTTACGTTGACACGCCCAGCCCCGAATGACGAGGATCGCCGCGGACGGGTCAACCCACTACCGGAGGTACGCATGCAGCGGCTTCTCAAGCTGCCGTCGCCCGCCGGAAACAACATCCACTACTGGGCCAGGGTGATCTCCGGCTGAGCCCGAGCGCGGGTGGGGCGCACGCGCTAGCGTGCGCCCCCGTGCGTTTCGGCTACACGATCGTCTACGTCCGCGACGTCGCCGCGAGCGTCGAGTTCTATGAGAAGGCCTTTGGCCTCGAGCGGCGGCTGCTGCACGAGTCCGGCCAGTACGCCGAGCTCGAGACCGGCTCCACCGCCCTGGCGTTTGCCTCGCACGAGCTGGCCGCGGAGAGCGCCGGGGACCTGGCCCAGAAGGAGCCGGCCGGCTTCGAGGTCTGCCTCGTGGACGAGGACGTGGAGGCGGCCTACAAGCGCGCCGTCGAATCAGGCGCAGCGGCGGTCAGCGAGCCCGAGGAGAAGCCCTGGGGGCAGCACACGGCGTACGTCCGGGATCCGGACGGCACCCTTATCGAGATCGCCTCGCCGACGTAGGTGCGGCGGTCGGCTAACCGCCGACCCGGGCGTAGACCTCGTCGAGGATCGACTCGGCGTTCCCGAGCTCGAAGTTCTCGTCGAGGTAGCGGGCCGTCTCCTCGCGCGGGGTGCCGTTCAGGGCCATGTTGAGCGCGATCAGCCGGGCGCCCTCGGCGCCCTCCTCGGGCTCGTCGGCGGCGGCAGCGGGGGCCTCCTCCTCCTCTTCGGGCTCCCCTACGACCTCGACCACCGGCTCCTCCACCGGCTCGACGGCTTCCTCTTCCGCTTCCTCGTCGGCCAGGGCCTCCTCGACCTCGTCGGCCGGGGCCTCGACCGCGGTGTCCTCGGCAAGCTCCTCCTCCGGGCTGGCCTCGTACGCAGCCTCGGCGGTCGCCTCCTCGGCCTCCTCGACCGGCTCCGGCTCGGCCTCGACGGCGACCTCGGGCTCGGTGCCCGCCTCGGGCTCGGTGCGGATCACCTTGAGGTTGCCGCGCAGCGACTCGAGGTCGCTCGACAGGGAGCCGGTGCGGTCGCGGAGGGTGCTCACGAGGGACTGGACGGTGGTGCGGAGCTCTCCGACGAGCTCGTTGAGGTCGCCCTCGATCGAGTCCGCCCGCTTGAGCATCTCGCCGGTGGCGCCCTGGACCTTCTCCACGTGGGAGGCCGCCTCGGACTCGGCCTGCTGGCGGGTGTTCCGGGCGTCCTCGTCGGCGTCGGCGCGGGCCTTGCGGGCGTCGTCGCGCGCCTCTGTGGTCAGCTGCTCCGCCTCGCTCCGAGCCTGGGACTCGATGTCGCCGGCGCTGTGCTCGGCGGCCTCGACGATCGACCGCACCCGCTCGGCGGCGGCGGCCGCGACGGACGTGCCTCCCGACTCGCCCCCGGGCCGGGCGCGCTTGAGCTCGTCCACGGCCTGTGCGATCTCGCGAAGGTGGCGGTCGACTTCGTCAGGGTCATAACCCCGGCGCGCGGCCGAGAAATCCGTCCGCTCGATGAACTGACGCTCCAGCTCCAAGCTAGCTCCTCCGTCTCTTAGGGGGTCCCAGGCGGCAGCCTAGCTCAGATCCCAGCTTCTATCTCGTCAAGCTCGCGTCGCAGTGCCTTGATCTCGTCGCGCAGCTTGGCGGCGTACTCGAAGCGCAGGTCCTCGGCGGCCGCGAGCATCTCCTCCTCCAGCTCGACCATGGTCCGGCGGATCTCCTCCGGCGACATCCCCTCGGTCTCGCGGCGGCGGTTGCGGCGCGATCCGGCCGGCACCTTGGACTCGATCGACAGGAAGTCGGTGATGTCCGAGATGCCCTTCTGGATCGTCTCCGGGGTGATCCCATGCCGCTCGTTGTAGGCGACCTGGATGGCGCGACGGCGGTCGGTCTCCCCGATGGCGTTCCGCATCGCCTGGGTCTCCTTGTCGGCGTACATGACCACCGTGCCCCTGACGTTCCGGGCCGCCCGGCCGATCGTCTGGATGAGGCTGGTCTCCCCTCTCAGGAAGCCCTCCTTGTCGGCGTCGAGAATGGCGACGAGGGAGACCTCCGGGAGATCGAGGCCCTCTCGGAGGAGGTTCACGCCCACGAGCACGTCGAACTCGCCGAGCCTGAGCTCGCGGATGATCTGGATCCGTTCGAGGGTGTCGATCTCCGAGTGCAGGTAGCGCACCCGGAAGCCGTACTCGAGCAGGTAGTCGGTCAGGTCCTCGGCCATCTTCTTGGTCAGAGTGGTGACGAGCGTCCGCTCACCCGCCTCCTGGCGCCCGCGGATCTCGTTCATCAGGTCGTCGATCTGGTTCTTGGTCTCGCGGACGCTGACGGCCGGGTCGATGATCCCGGTCGGCCGCACGATCTGTTCGACGATCCGGCTCGAGTGGTTCTGCTCGAAGTCGCCCGGGGTGGCCGAGACGAACACGATCTGGGGCGTGCGCGCGAGGAACTCGTCGAAGGTCTGGGGCCGGTTGTCGAGGGCGCTCGGGAGGCGGAAGCCGAATTCGACCAGGGTCTGCTTGCGGCTGCGGTCGCCCTCGAACATGCCGCCGATCTGCGGCACGGTCTGGTGCGACTCGTCGATGAAGCAGACGAAGTCGTCCGGGAAGAAGTCGAGCAGGCAGAAGGGCCGCTCGCCCGGCGCCCGGCCGTCGAGGATCCGCGAGTAGTTCTCGATCCCGTTGCAGAAGCCGAGCTCGCGCAGCATCTCCATGTCGAACTGGGTCCTCTGTCTCAGGCGGTGGGACTCGAGGAGCTTGCCCTCCTGTTCGAGCTCCTTGGTGCGTTGCTCGAGCTCGTCACGGATTTCGACGAGGGCACGCTCGATCGTCGGGCGGTCGGTCGCGTAGTGGGTGGCCGGCCAGACGCCGGCGTGCTCGAGCTCTCCGAAGATCTCGCCGGTGAGCGGGTCGAAGTGCTGCACCTGCTCGATCTCGTCGCCGAAGAAGACCGCTCGGTAGGCGGACTCCGCGTAGGCCGGGAACACCTCGAGCGTCTCGCCCTTGACCCGGAAGCCGCCGCGGCCGAGCGACTGGTCGTTGCGCGTGTAGTGGTTGTCGACCAGCTTGCGCAGGATCTCGTCGCGCTCGACCATCTCGCCCCTCTTGAGCAGCACGACCTGGGCGTCGTACTTGTCCGGCGAGCCGAGGCCGTAGATGCAGCTCACGGATGCGACCACGATCACGTCGCGTCTGGCGAACAGCGCCGCCGTGGCGGAGTGCCTCAGGCGGTCGATCTCCTCGTTGATCGAGCTGTCCTTCTCGATGTAGAGGTCCTGCGCCGGGACGTACGCCTCGGGCTGGTAGTAGTCGTAGTAGGAGACGAAGTACTCGACCGAGTTGTCCGGGAAGAACTCCCGGAACTCGTTGCAGAGCTGCGCCGCGAGCGTCTTGTTGTGGGCGATCACGAGCGCGGGCCGCTGGACCTGCTCGATGGTGAAGGCCATCGTGGCGGTCTTGCCCGACCCCGTGACCCCGAGCAGCGTCTGAAAGCGATCCCCGCCATCGATGCCGCCGGCGAGCTCCTTGCGCGCCTGAGGCTGCTCGGCGACCGGCGAGTAGGCGGGGTTGATCTTGAAGTCCGGCACCGCGTCAACGTTAGCGCCGCCCCCGGCCCGGCCCGGGGGGACGAAACCGGTCGCCGATCCACTTATGACGGCCAGTGGCCGTAAAAGGTGGATCAGCGGAGCGAGTCATCGGCCGGCTCGCGTCGCGCTCGCACGGAGTCGTCAAGCGTCGAGAGCTACTGCGGAGCGGGATCAGCAGGAATGAGATCGAGCACCGACTGGAGACTGGCGCGCTCATCCGCGAGTTCCGAGGCGTCTACCGGGTTGGTCACCGAGCGCCCAGCGTGGAGGCCCGTTACCTCGCCGCTGTCTTTGCGTGCGGGGAAGGGGCGCTGTTGTGTGGCCGCGCCGCCGGCTATCTCCAGCAGCTCATCCAAGGTGGCCCGCCGATACCCGAGGTGGTGGCGCCGGTGAAGCGGCGCCGGCGAGGCGTCGTGACGCATCGCGTTCATCGCGTCGAGGACGGGACGAGGCTGGCCGGAATTCCGATCACAACCGTCCCTCGCACCCTCGTCGATCTCGCGAAGCATCTGGGCGACGAGGAGCTCGCTCGCGCCTGCCACGAAGCCGGCGTGCGCTATGGCACCACACCCAGGCACGTCGAAGCCGTGCTCGAACGCCGCCCAAACGCCCCTGGCGCCGCCAAGCTCCGCCGGATCTGCAGCGGCGACAGCCGGGTGATCCTGAGCAGGCTCGAGAAGCAATTCCTTCGTCGCCTCCGTGAAGCGGCACTCCCGCTTCCGAAGACGAACCGCCCGGCCGGCGGCTACTACGTTGACTGCCGCTGGCCCGACCACGAGCTGACCGTCGAGCTCGACAGCTACCGCTTTCACAACAGCCGCCACGCCTGGGAGCAGGACCATCGGCGCGAGCGCGCGGCGACGAGTTCCGCCGCTACAACGGGACCGACGTGTTCGAGGAGCCGGAGCCCATGCTGGCTGAGCTCAGGCCCCTGCTAGAGGCCTAGCTCGGACCCGTAGTTGTCCCGGTACTCCTTGCGGTGCTTCTGGACGCCGTGGACGTAGTGGCGCGTCTCGGGGAACGGGATGTCCTGGTCCACGTCGAAGCCGTCGGCGCCGCCGGCCCGCCGCAGCCAGTCGTCGACGTTGGTCTCCCCCGCGTTGTAGGCCGCGATCGCCAGCTCCTCGTTGCCGCCGTAGCGGTCGATCAGGTAGCGCAGGTAGTAGGTGCCGTAGGCGATGTTGATCTGGGGCGTCGCGAGGTCGTCCTGGGTGAAGCGGGTCCCCCCGGAGCGGTGGGCGATGAAGTCGGCGGTCCGCGGCGTGATCTGCATCAGTCCGCGCGCGCCCGCGTGAGACGTCTGGTCGCGGAACTTGGACTCCTCGTAGATGACGGCCGCTATCAGGGCCGCGTCGACGTGCTTCTGGTGGGCCTGCTGGCGGATGATGTCGTCGTGGCGCAGCGGGAGCGTGACCTCGCGGATCGCGTTCTTCAGCGGACCCAGCCCGATGGCGAGGGCGAGGGCGGCAACCAGCCCCAGGACCGCCGCCAGCCACAGCCGGCGCCGGCGCACGGCGGCCCGGCCGCGGGAGCGGCGACGGGGGCGGGCGCTGCTGCGGGCCAGGATCGAGCTCAAGTCGCTCCAATCGTCCCAAGTACACGGGACAGCGCTTGCTTCAACTCGTCGAGGCTACCGTCGTTGCGGACGACGAACTCCGCTCGCTCCGACTTTTCCTTCTGACTGAGTTGGCGGCCGGCCCGGGAGGCCAGGGCGGCGTGCCCGCGCTCGGCGGCGCGACGCTCGCGAACGTCCTCGTCGGCGACCACCGCGATGGTGTGATCGAAGGCCGCGTCCATGCCGGACTCGAACAGCAGCGGCACCTCGACGACCGCCGCCGCCGGCGCCGGATCGGTCGCGTCGACCTCGGCCTTCCAGGCGGCCATCCGCTGTCCCACTCGCGGCCAGAGGACGCCCTCCAGCCACTCGCGCTGCTGGGGATCGGCGAAGACCCGTTCGGCGACGAGCGAGCGATCCACCTCGCCGTCAGGAGCCACCTCCCCGCCGAGCCGTTCGACGATCAACCCGACCACCTCGGGTTCCGCGTAGAGCTCATGGACGACGGCATCGGTGGACAGCGTGGCGGCCCCCAGCTCGCCGAGCGCCTTGAGCGCCTCCGACTTCCCCGCGCCGATCCCGCCGGTCAAACCGACGAGCGGGACTATTGCTGCTCTTCCTCCTCGGGCGGAGGCGGCGGCGGCTCTGCCTCTTCCTCTTCTGCGGGAGGCGCCTCCTGTTCCTGCGCCTCCTCGACCGCCGCGCGGAGGTTCTCCGACCCCTCGATGTTCACCTCGGCGCCGGCGAAGACGTCCTCGGACAGGCCGAGGTCGCGGACCTCGCCGATCTCGCCGCGGTCCTCGCCGCCGCCGGCCTCGCCGCCGGCGCCCGCGGGCACCTGGCCCGCCTGCGCCGCCTCGACCCGCTTGACGCTGAGCGACAGCCGCCGCCGGTCGGAGTCGATCTCGAGGATCTTGACCTTGACGTCGTCGCCCGGCTCGACTACCTCGCGCGGGTTCTCGACGTGGTGCTGGGCGAGCTCGGAGATGTGGACCAGCCCCTCGACGCCCTCCATGATCTCGACGAAGGCGCCGAAGGTGACGACCTTGGTGACCTTGCCCTCGAGCTCGTCGCCGACGCGATAGGTGTCCACGATCCGCTGCCAGGGATCCTCCTGGGTCTGCTTCAGGCCGAGCGAGATCCGCTGGCGCTCGCGGTCGATGTCGAGCACCTTGACGGGGACGACGTCGCCGATCGACAGGATCTCCGAGGGGTGGTTCACGTGGCTCCACGAGAGCTCGGAGATGTGGATCAGGCCGTCGATGCCGTCGAGGTCGACGAAGGCGCCGAAGTCGACGATGTTGGAGATCGCGCCCTCCACGACCATCCCCGGCTGGAGCCGGTCGAGGATCTGCTGGCGGACCTCCTTGCGCTCCTCCTCGAGCACGGCCCGGCGCGAGAGCACCACGTTGTTGCGCGAGCGGTTCAGCTCGATGACCTTGCACTCGATCTTCTGGCCGAGGAACTCGTCGAGGTTCTGCACGCGGCGGATGTCGACCAGCGAGGCGGGCAGGAAGCCGCGGACGCCGAGGTCGATGATCAGGCCGCCCTTGACCACCTCGATGACGGTGCCCTCGACCGGCTCGCCGGACTCGGCCGCGCCCTCGATGCGCCGCCAGGCCTTCTCGAAGCGGGCGCGCTTCTTGGAGAGGACGAGCCTGCCGTCCTGGTCCTCCTTGGTAAGGACGAGCGCGTCGACCTCCTCACCCAGCTCGACCTCGTCGTGAGGATCGACGGACTTGCGGATCGACAGCTCGTTCGAGGGGATGACCCCCTCGCTCTTGTAGCCGATGTCGACGAGCACCTCGTCCTGGTCGATTCGCACGACGTTGCCCGAGACGACGTC
>JBJMLJ010000116.1:0-3159 GCA_045805365.1 Thermoleophilaceae bacterium | reverse complement strand
GCAGCGTGGCCAAGGTCGGCGAGCTCGGCGGGACGAAGATGATGGACCCGATCGACATCGGGGTCGCCAAGATCGCGCCGGTCCAGGACCCGCAGGGCGCCGTGTTCGCGCTGTACGCCGGCGAGCTGCAGGATTAGAAGCAGCTAGAGCAGCTTCCTCTCCGCGGCCCAGCGGGAGATCTCGTGGCGGCTCGATAGCTGCAGCTTTCGCAGCACGGCCGACGCGTGGGCCTCGACCGTCTTGGCCGAGATGTCGAGCCGCCGCGCGATCTCCTTGTACATGTAGCCGCGGGCGAGGTGCTGGACGACTTCTCGTTCTCTCGGAGTGAGCTGGTCGAGCTCGGGATCGCCCGGTGCCGGCGGCGCGCCGGTGAAGGCGTCGAGCACGAAGCCGGCAAGCCTCGGGGAGAAGACGGCATCGCCCTCGCGGACCCGTTCGATCGCGTCGGCCAGCTCGGGGCCGGAGATCGTCTTCGTCACGTAGCCGCGCGCGCCCGCGCGGATCACGGCGATCACGTCCTCGGCGGCATCCGAGACCGACAGCGCCAGGAAGCGAGTGTCCGCGGAGGTGCGCTTGATCACCTCGACGCCACCGCCGTCCGGCATGTGCACGTCGAGGAGGACGACGTCGGGCTCGGTCGCCTCGATCTTGGTCACGGCCTCGTCGACCGTCGCGGCGTCGCCCACGAGCTCGACGAGGTCCTCGAGCTCGGAGCGCACGCCGGCCCGGAAGAGCTCGTGGTCGTCCACCACCAGGACGCGCGTCATCCGAGCCTCAGCTCCACCTCGGTGCCCTCGGGCGAGCTGTTCACGGTCGCCCGCCCGCCGTGGCGCTCCATCCGTCCGACGATCGACTCGCGGATGCCGCGGCGATCATCCGGGACGGCGCTCGGATCGAAGCCCGGGCCGCGGTCGCGGACGAAGACGCTGATCGCTCCGTCACTGGCCTCCGCGTAGACCGCGACGGGCGAGCCGGCGCCGAACTTCGCCGCGTTGACCATGGCCTCGCGGGCGGCGGCCACGAGCGCCTCGCCGGCGGCGTCCAGGTCGCGGTCGCCGACGGCGACGACGTCGATCTGCACCGCGTGCGTCTCCTCGACCTCGGCCGCTGCGTCCTCGAGCGCGGCGGCGAGCCGACCCTCCTTGCGCTCGTCGCGGCCGGAGAGCCAGGTGCGCAGCTCGCGCTCCTGGCGCCGGGCAAGGGCGGCGACCTGCTTCGGGTCGTCGGCCTTCTGCACCAGGGCGAGCGTCTGGAGGACCGAGTCATGGAGGTGGGCGGCCATCTCGGCCCGCTCCTGCGAGCGGATCCGCTCGGCGCGCTCGGAGGAGAGCGAGCGCACGAGCCGCAGGATCCAGGGCGCGAAGATCACGCCGAGCACGATCACCACGACCAGGACGGCCAGGACCACGTCGCGGGCGGCAGTGAGCGAGCCGGTCGCCTGGAGGAAGGCGAGGCCGGCGGCGATCACGAGCGCCGCGCCGAGCCCTGTCCGCGAGACGGTCGCGGCGCGCTCGCGCACCGGCTCCGGCGGCCGCTCCTGCTTGGTCGAGCTCGTCGATTGGCGCCACAGCAGCGCCCCTCCGGCGGCGATCAGCACCAGCGGCCAGACGACGGCGTCCGAGAGCCAGATTCCGAGCGCGCGGAAGGTCAGCAGCAGGCTGAGCGCCAGGAGCGCCACGCCGAGCGCGACCTCGACCGAGCCGCGGCCGCCGAGGCGGGGCGCGGCCTCTCCCTCGCCGGCCGGCATCACGACCCAGGCGAGGACGTAGAGCGCGAAGCCGAGCCCGCCGGCCATCGCCGCCGCGATGAACGCCACACGGACGACGAGCGGGTCGACCTGGAATCGCTCGCCGAGCCCGGCGCAGACGCCGGCGATCACCCGGTGCCCCGGGTCGCGGCGCAGCGTCGCCGTAGCCATAGCGCTCTCCATGCTACGACCGCCTGGCGAGCCCGAGGGCGACGAGGGTCGCCCCCACCGCCGCGAGGGCGATGGGGGCGAAGGAGGCGAAGCTCAGGTCAACGCTGCCGCTGCGATCCAGCAGGAGCGCGACGCCGAGGCCGGCCAGCGCGAGACCCCCGACGAGGGAGGCCGGGTCGGGTCTACGCACCCGCACAGCCTCCGTTCGTGTCCTGCGGCTCATCGTGGAAGCGGTTGTCGAAGCGGTCGCGGCGGTTGTGCCTCACCTCGAAGGCGCCCATGCCCACGTCGGCGTCGACCACCACGCGCCGGCCGTTTTCCTGTGCCTGGGGCCGGCGCTCGAAGTCCACGTCGAGACCGCCGTTGTTGAAGTCGAAGAAGTCGACGCCGCCCGCGCCGATCTTGGCCTTCGAGGCGACGCAGACGTCGCGCGGGACGAGGAGCAGCGCGTCGCCGACGCCGACCTTCATCTTCAGCGGCGTGTCGCCCTTCGGCAGCTGCATGTTGCGCAGGTCGACCACGAGCTGGCCGGCCCCGACGCGGTAGTGGTCGCGCAGGTCGGCCGTCGACGCGGGCTTGTATTCGCGCTGGCCGACGCCGCCGTGCAGGTCGACGTCGGCCGCCGACACGAAGCCGACCCCGAGCGCCAGCGCGAGCGCCGGCAGGATGAGCAGGCGGAAGCCGCCGAAGAACGCCGACACCACGAGGATCGCGCCGGCGGCGATCACCGTCACGGCAGCGACCGTGCCGCCGCCGAGGCCGGCGGCCCAGAAGCCCGCGACGAAGATGGCCAAGCAGGCCAGCAGCACGCCGACCCCGAGCACGCTTCGCTTGACGATGTCGCCGGCGCTGCCGCCGGGTCCCTCGCCGGAGACGAGGTACCAGACGACGAGCGCGGTGAGGACGAACACCGCCACCGGCAGCGCGATCGCGGCGACCGTGAGCCCGAGGAACAGCAGGATCGGGCCGCCGATCAGCACGAGGGCGACGATCGCGACGATCGTGGCCGTCCGCGTGCGATCGGGCGGGGGAGGCGGCGCCGTCCCGTCGATCGGCTCCTCCGGCACGAGCAGGAGGAAGGCGAGATAGGCGAGCGCGCTGGCGCCGCCGAACAGCAGCAGCACCACGGCCGCCACCCGGACGATGACCGGATCGACGCCGAAGTGCCGGCCGAGGCCACCGCAGACGCCGCCGATCAGGCGGTCGCTGCGGGATCGGTAGAGGCGGCGGGGCTGGTTGGG
>JBJMLJ010000115.1:0-2611 GCA_045805365.1 Thermoleophilaceae bacterium | reverse complement strand
TTCGAGCGCCCCGGGGGCGGCGAGCGCCTGCTCGGGCTGATCGACGAGCGACTGCGCGAGGCCGTCCACGGCCGCCAGTACGAACGGGCCGCGGGGCTCCTGCGACGGCGCGAGCGGCTCGCCTGGGTGCTCGACAAGCTCGAGGGGATGCTGCGCGCCGCGGAGGTGTCGCCGCGGTTGGTGCTCGCCAGGCACCCGACCAAGGAGCGCTTCGACGCCTTCTGGATCGTCCGCGGGCGGGTCGCGGACTGGGGACCGCTGCCCGGCACGGAGGAACTCGTCGAGCGGACGGAGGCGGTGCTGGAGCACACGCCGCGCCGGGGACCGTCCTCGCTGTCGCCGGAGGAGGTAGACGAGGTGCGCATCGTCGCGGGCTGGCTGGCCGAGCACGAGCCGGAGCAGCTCGAGCTCGACCGCGAGCGGGGCGCCGGATCCGTCGCCGGCTGGGCCCAGCGGATAGCCTGCTCTCAGTGGAAACCGGCCCGGGCGAGCACATCCTCTTCGAGGGCCACCCGTCGTGGCGCTCGATCCTCGGCTTCTACATCAAGGGCCTCCTGATCGCGGTAATCGCGGGCGCGATCGCGCTCCTTGTCTCGTCGACGGGCCTGGGCGCCGGAGTGCTGGCTGGGTTCCTGGTCGTCATCGTCCTCATCGGCCTGATCAAGCGGATCGCGACGACGTACACCATCACCAACCAGCGCCTCCAGATCCGCCGCGGGATCATCGCCAGGAAGGTGCAGCAGGCCCGCCTTGAGCGCGTCCAGAACGTCAACACGAACCAGTCGGTCCTCGACCGGATCCTCCAGGTCGGCACCGTGGACTTCGACACCGCCGGGACGACCGACTCGGACTTCTCGTTCAGGGGCGTGGCCCAGCCCGAGAAGGTGATGGCCGAGGTCGACGCGGCGCAGCGCGAGCACGCGGCCGACCCCACCGGTCTCGGCGCGGCGCCGACGCAGGAGCAGCCCCCGCAGGCCTAGCTCGCCGGAACGCGCTCGGCGGCCGTCTTCAGCCGCTCGAGCGACTGGGACAGCCAGGAGCGCAGATAGCGCCTGCCGGCCACGGCGCTGAACACCTTCATGCCGATGCTCTTCGGGATCGCCCCGAAGCAGCCCTCCAGGAACGTGCCGCCGCGGGCCTCCGTGAGAGAGAAGCGCGTATAGACGCCGGTGCCCTCGCAGTAGATCGACACCTGCCGGCAGTTGTCGAGCCCCTCGATGAGCAGCTCGTGCTCCTCCTTGGTGCCGAAAGGGCCCTTGACCACGCCGCGGTAGAGGCAGCCCTGCTCGATGTCCGCGCACTCCACCTCGAGCATCTCCGGCCACCACTCCGGATGGCGGTTCGGGTCGCCGAGCAGGCCCCATACGACCTCGACGGGGGCGTCGATGTGCGCCTGCTGGGTGGACGAACGCTCCACGTGGACAGTGTCTCATCCAGGCCTCACCGCGAGCTAATCGCGCACTCATCGGCGGACGTCACGGTCGTGCCGTCCAACGAGAGGAGCACCACCATGAAGAAGCTCGCAGCCATGCTCGCCGGAGTCGCGGTTTGCGTCGCCGGGGCCAGTGGCCCGGCCGGCGCCAGCCCGCGGACGGCCAGGGTCGACAACCCCTGGTTCCCGCTCACAGCCGGCACGACGTACGTCTACAAGGGCGTCAAGGACGGCAAGCGCGCCAAGGACGTGTTCACCGTCACCCGCAAGACGAAGCGGATCCAGGGCGTGACGACCAGGGTGGTCCGCGACCGGCTCTACCTGAATGGCAAGCTGGCGGAGAAGACCACCGACTGGTACGCGCAGGACCGTCGCGGCGACGTCCTCTACTACGGCGAGGCCACCCGTGCCCTCGACAAGCACGGCCGCCTGACGGATGCCGCGGGGTCCTGGCAGGCCGGCAAGCACGGCGCGCGTGCCGGCGTCTTCATGCCCTCGCATCCCAAGGTCGGACAGGCCGGCCAGCAGGAGTTCTACAAGGGCCACGCCGAGGACCACTTCCGGATCCTCAGCAAGGACGGCCCTTTCCTGAAGACGAAGGAGTGGACGCCTCTGGAGCCGGGCGTCGTCGACGCCAAGTACTACGTGCGCAGGGTCGGCACGGTGCGCGAGCAGGCCGTGAAGGGCGGCGACGAGCACCTGGACCTGGTGTCGGTCAGAGGCTGCTGCTGAGCCCGGCCGGGTGGCGAACCGCCACATCCTGGGTATAGGGAGAGCGGGCCGCGCCAGGGCGCGGCCCGCTCTCATCCAACCGGCACGGGACCTCACCAGTGCGACTCATCCTTGCCTGCAGCGCCGCCATCGCTTCTCGGGGGACGAGGCGTCGCCCTCGGTGTCCCGCACAGGTCGCCTCGCCTTCGAGTACACGACGCCGACCACCAATTCGGAGATCTTCACCAGCACGATCGCCGGGCACCACACGCGCTGGATCACGAAGAGGGCATCGCGCAGCGGCAAGTGGCTGTCCTTCCACGACCCCGCCTGGTCGCGTAGCGGCAAGAAGATCGTCTTCGTCTGCAACGCCTTCGCCGGCAACGACCTCTGCGTGATCAGCTCCAAGGGCCGGCATTTGAGGAAGCTCACCCATTGCCACTGCGTGAACGACGGGTCCCTGCCCGA
>JBJMLJ010000114.1:0-6741 GCA_045805365.1 Thermoleophilaceae bacterium | reverse complement strand
GTCCGAGATCTACCAGCTGATCCAGGGCCAGGGCGCGCAGATCGTGGTGGCGAACGGGGTCGGCGGTGGCTCGGCCCTCTACCTCGCCGCCTCCCTCCGCGCGCCGCACGAGACCTTCGAGCGCCGCGACCACCGGCCCGACGACGGCCCCGACCGGCGCATCTGGCCGCGCCAGATCTCGCGGCACAGTCTGAACCGCTACTACCGCCGGGCCGAGCGCGGCCTGCGCGTGAACCGGCCGAGCTGGAAGCAGGTGTCGAAGTCCGGCGGGCTCTGGGCCGCCAACTTGCACGCGCTCGGCCACACCTGCGACCGGGTCCCACTGGCGATCAACCCCAAGCGCTGCCAGAACGTCAAGTGGTGCCACACGGGCTGCATCTTCGGCGCCAAGAACACCGTCTTCACCAACTACCTGGCGAGCGCCGAGCGGCTCGGGGTCCGGGTGATGCCGGACATCCAGGTCGAGTCGGTCAAGCAGAGCTCGGCGCGGCCGTACCGCTACGTCGTCAACGCCTCGACGATGGACAACGAGGGACCCAACCCGAGCCGGCAGCCGAACGGCAGCGTCCAGTTCGAGTGCAAGGTGCTGATCCTGGCCTGCGGCGCCATGGGCAACGCGCCGATCCTGATGCGGTCCTCGAACGACCTGCCGCAGCTCTCGGACCACGTCGGCCGCCACCTGGGCGTGAACGGCGACCACATCGCCGCCATCGAGTACGACCCGAAGCGCGTGGAGCGGGTGCTCGGCCTGCCCAACTACGACCAGTTCTACAAGGGCAAGCCGATCACGACGATGACCTACGACTTCTGGGTCGGCCGCCGCGCCCACCGCTTCGACGGGACCCGCTTCAACCTCCAGGAGATCTTCCTCAGCTCGCTCACCAACTTCCTCTATGACGACGGTCGCGCGCCGGAGGGCGACCCGTCCTGGTGGGGCCTCCAGAAGAAGGACGCGATCGCCCACTGGTCCAACCGGATCGAGCTGCTGGCGATGGTCGAGGACACGAACGACGGCACCTTCTACGCGGCCCCGCCCCAGGGCGGCGGCGCGGTCCGGCCCAACGCCGGGCCGGTCGCGGTGGGCCTCTTCAACTACGTGCTCTCGGAGCAGTCGCAGCGCGTCCGCGAGGCCGCCAACGAGGCCATGAGCCGGATCGCGAGGCACCGGGGGCTGGGCCGCTTCATGAAGCTGACGGAGACCCAGGGCTCCTACGCCTCCCATCCGCTCGGCGGTTGCCGGATGGCGGACTCGGCGGACCTCGGCGTGACCGACCACGCCGGAGCGGTCTTCGGCTACGAGGGTCTCTACTGCATCGACTCCTCGATCATCCCGACCTCCCTCGGCGTGAACCCCTCCCTGACCATCTCCGCCGTGAGCGAGCGCTGCGCGGACATCCTGGTGCAAAGGGCAAAGGACTTCGGCCTGCCGGGCCTAACCGAGCAGTACAAGGCGCGGCGGCCGAGGGAGATAGTGGGGGAGCGGGTCAGGCCCTAGGCTCTGGGCCCTGATGAGACTCAGAGCGCTCCGCGGGGCGATCACCGCCGCAGAGAACGATGCCGAGGCCATCCTCGACGCCACCGAGGAGCTCGTGCAGGCCCTCCTGGAGCGCAATCGGCTCCAGCACGAGGACCTCGTCAGCTGCATCTTCACCTGCACCGCCGACCTGGATGCCGCCTTTCCGGCCGAGGCCGCCCGCCGGCTCGGGCTGAACGCGGTGCCGCTCCTCTGCGCCCGCGAGATCGACGTCCCCGGCTCGCTGCCGCGGGTCATCCGCCTGATGGTCCACTGCTACATGGACGGCGACGCGCAGCACGTCTACCTACGTGACGCCGAGGCCCTCCGCCGCGATCTCCAGGGCGCGCAGTGACCGGCATCGAGTTCAACCGCCGGCTCGAGGCGATCCCCGTCTACCCGGCCGCGGACACATACGAGTACGACGGCGAGCTGGTCAAGCTCGCCTCGAACGAGACCCCATGGGGCCCGCCTGCCGAGGTGCTCGAGGCCGCCCAGGCCGCGCTCCGGGGCCTGAACCGCTACCCGGACCCGAACAAGTCGTTGCTCCGCCGGCGGATCGCCGAGCGCTGCGACGTCTCCCCGGCGATGGTCGCGGTGGGCAACGGCTCCTGCGAGATCCTCCTCGCGGCCGCGGAGGCGATGCTCGAGCCGGGGGCCGAGGTCGTCTACGCCTGGCCGTCGTTCTCGATGTACCCGCAGCTGGCCGCGATGACCGGCGCGAGCGCGGTCACCGTGCCGCTCGACGAGGAGGGCCGCCACGACCTGGAGGCGATGGCGGCCGAGGTCACGGCGGCGACCCGCATGCTGCTCCTCTGCAATCCCAACAACCCGACAGCCACCGCGCTGCCGCCGGCGGAGATCGACGCCTTCCTCGGCGAGCTGCCGCGCCACGTGGCGGTGATCCTCGACGAGGCCTACGTCGAGTTCTCGACGGTCCAGGACCCGGACGAGTCGCTCGAGCTCGTCCGCCGCCACCCCAACCTCGTGCTGCTGCGCACCTTCTCGAAGGTCTACGGGCTCTGCGGCCTGCGCGCCGGCTACTCGATCGGCCCCGAGGGCTTCCGGCTGGCCGTGGATCGCGTCCGCCAGCCGTTCTCGGTGAACGCGCTCGCCCAGGCCGCCGCGGCCGAGGCGTTGCTCCACCAGGACGAGGTCGAGCGTCGCGTCGAGCGCACGGCGATCGAGCGGCTGCACGTCGAATCGGAGCTGGAGGAGCGCGGCCTCGAGACGACCGACAGCCAGGCGAACTTCTCCTGGTTCTCGCTCGGCGAGCGCGAGGAGGCGGACGTCATGCGCGCGCTCGCCGAGCGGGGCGTGATCGTGCGGGCCGGCACCGCCTTGGGTCAAGAGGGCTGGATAAGGGTCACTTACGGGACCCGGCAGGAGAACGACCGCTTCCTCGCGGCGCTCGACGAAGCGCTCCAGTAGACGCTCGCCGTCCTTGCCGTGGGCTTCGGAACTAGGTGGACCGCGGGGAGCGCCGGATCTCCGGCAGGCACCCCAGGTGCACCCTCACGCCGCCGAGGCGCATTCCCCCGTCACCCATCGACACCTCCCGGCCGCAGCCGGGACAACAATGGGTATCGCTCCCCTTGCGGCCTATCGCCGCCGAACGGGCGCGAAGCTGGAGCTCTAGGCGGTGCACGTCGTCCCAGGACATCGTGCGAGTCGACTCCATCTCGCATAGGGCATACCCCCTGAAACCGGTGCAAAACAGACGTAAAGGCCAAAGTTGGCAGCAAAGGTTGGCCCAGGGGGCCATTACCTGCTAGAAACCGTGGTGATGCCGCACTGCACGGCAACGCCGGCCTACTCGCGCGCCGATCTCGGCGCCCGCCGGCGTGCCCGCTTCTGCGGCAACTGGTACTGGCGATTTACCTAGGCGTCCGGCCTCGCGGCCGACCGTAGGCCGCATCCCCGCGACTAGACGACGCCCCGCCGGACGCCGATCCCCGTTGCCCGTACCACGAACTTGAAAGGCTTAGGACCGAGATGAAAGAGCCCCTGGTGATCGATCTCGATGGGTGCAGTATCGGCGGCGACCAGTTCGTCACGATCGCGGGCCCGTGCGCGGTCGAGTCGCGCGAGGTGATGCTGGAAACGGCTCGAATCGTCCGCGACGCCGGGGCGCAGCTTCTGCGTGGCGGCGTCTACAAGCCACGGACCTCGCCCTACTCGTACCAGGGCCTGGGCGAGGCCGGCCTGCGGCTGCTGGCCGAGGCCGGGCACGAGACGGGCCTGCCCGTGGTGACCGAGCTGATGGACGTGCGCGATCTGGAGGTCGTCGCCGAGGTGGCCGACGTCATCCAGGTCGGAGCCCGCAACATGCAGAACTACCCGCTCCTCACCGAGCTCGGCCGCTCGCCGAAGCCGGTCCTGCTGAAGCGCGGGCTCGCGGCCACCCTCGAGGAGCTGCTGCTGGCGGCCGAGTACGTCCTCAAGGAGGGCAACGAGGCGGTCGTCCTCTGCGAGCGCGGCATCCGCAGCTTCGAGCCGAGCTACAGGTTCACCCTCGACCTGGCGGCGGTGGCCGTGCTGAAGCAGCGGACCCACCTGCCGGTGATCGTCGACCCGAGCCACGCCGCGGGCAGGCGCGAGCTGGTCGAGCCGCTCTCGCTGGCGGCCGCGGCCGCAGGGGCCGACGGGCTGATGGTCGAGGTCCACCCGTGGCCCGACGAAGCGCTCTGCGACGGCCCGCAGTCCCTGGTCGGGGAGGACTTCGAGCCCTTCCTCCGCAACGTCGAGCGCGCGGCGGAGCTGGCGGGCAAGGAGCCGGCCGCCGTAGCTTGAACTCGCGGATCAGAGATAACGTCCGCGACCGGCGGATCGAGCGGGTCGAGCCGCTCGCTCGGCCGGCGGACATCCTCGACGAGCTCCCGCTGACCGAGGCCGGCACTCGTGTCGTCCTCGAGGGTCGGGAGCAGATCCACGCGATCCTCGACCGCGAGGACGATCGGCTGCTGGTGGTCGTCGGTCCCTGCAGCGTCCACGACTACGACGCCGCGCTCGACTACGCGCGGCGGCTGGCCGGCAAGTCCGACGAGCTGAGCGACGACCTCTGCGTGGCCATGCGCGTCTACTTCGAGAAGCCGCGCACGACCACCGGCTGGAAGGGCATGATCAACGACCCCCACCTCGACGGCTCGGGGGACGTGAACGCGGGCCTCCAACTCGCCCGCCGGCTGCTGCTCGAGGTGCACGAGCTCGGCCTGCCGGTGGGCTGCGAGTTCCTCGACCCGATCACGCCGCAGTACATCTCCGACGCCGTGGCCTGGGGCGCGATCGGCGCGCGCACCGCCGAGAGCCAGATCCACCGGCAGCTGGGGTCGGGCCTCTCGATGCCGGTCGGCTTCAAGAACAGGACCGACGGAAACGTCCAGGTGGCGGTGGACGCGGTGCGGGCCGCCGCCGTCCCGCACGCCTTCGCCGGCATCGACCAGAACGGCACGCCGGCCATCCACCACACCAAGGGCAACGTCGACTGCCACATCATCCTGCGGGGCGGCAAGGCCGCACCGAACTACGACGCCGCCAGGGTCGAGTCCGCCCTCGGAATGCTCCGCGCCGCCCGGCTGCCCGAGCGCGTCGTGGTCGACGTCTCCCACGACAACAGCGGCAAGGACGCCGACCGCCAGCCGCTCGTGGCCGAGGACGTGGCGGGGCAGATCGCGGCCGGGAACCAGGCGATAGTCGGGCTCATGCTGGAGTCGTTCCTCGTGGCCGGCCGCCAGGAGCTCGACTCGGGGCAGCCGCTCACCTACGGCCAGTCGATCACCGACGCCTGCATCGACTGGGACACCACCGTGGGCGTTCTGGACGGCCTGGCCGCAGCCGTGCGCGCTCGGCGAGGAGCGGAGCCGGATCGGTGATCCGGCGAGCACCGCAGCACGGCTTCTGATGAGGATCGCGGTCCTCGGCGTCGGGCTGATCGGCGGCTCGATCGGCCTGGCCGCGCGCAAGCAGATCGAGGACGTCGAGGTGATCGGCTTCGGCCGCAGCCGCGAGCGGCTCGAGCGGGCGATGGAGCTCGGCGCCATCGACCGGGCCTCCGACTCGCTCGAGTGGGCGCTCGACGGCGCCTCGGCCTGCTTCGCCTGCGGGCCCGTGGGCGCGCTCCCCGACCAGGTCGCCGCGGCGCTCGCAGCGGCGCCGGACGACTGCGTCGTGACCGATGTCGGCTCTACCAAGCAACGGCTCGTCGACTCGGTCGACGACGAGCGCTTCATCGGCGGCCACCCGGTGGCCGGGGCGGAGACCTCGGGCGTCGACCACGCCCGCGCGGACCTGTTCCAGGGAGCCGTCTGGTACCTGACGCCGCTCGAGCGCTCGTCCGGGCTCCTGTACGAGCGGCTCCACCGCATCGTCGTCTCGCTGGGCGCCAGGCCGGTTGCCATCGACGCCTCGACCCACGACGGCCTGCTGGCCACGGTCAGCCACCTGCCGCACGTCCTCGCCAACGTGCTCGTGTCACAGGCCGCCCGTGAGCTGGCCCGTGGCGACGAGCCCCTCCCGCGCGCGGGGCCGAGCTTCCGCGACGCCACCCGCGTGGCCGGCGCGAGCTCCGCCGTCTGGCGCGACATCTACCTCGCGAACAGCGAGGCGATCGCGGACGAGATCGACGAGACGGTGTCGCGGCTCGGCGAGGTCTCGGCGGCGCTGCGCTCCGGCGACGGTGAGGCGATCGTGGCCTGGAACGAGCGGGCCGCGGACGACCGGCGGCGGCTGCTCGAGGCCGACCTGGCCGGCGGGCCCGTCCACGAGCTCCGGCTCACGGTGCCGAACCGCCCCGGTATCGTCGCGCAGGTGGCCCTGGCCCTGGGCAAGGCCGACGTGAACATCGTCGACATGGCGCTCGCGCCCGCCGCGGACATGCGCTCGGGCGCGATGACGCTCTGGATCGCCGGCGACGATCAGGCCGCCCGCGCGACCGAGCTGATCGACGAGCTGGGCTTCCCGGTCGGGTGAACCGGCGCTTCGAGCCGTCCGGCCCGCTGCGGGGGGACTACGTGCCTCCGCCCGACAAGTCGATCTCGCACCGCGCCGCGCTGTTCGCGGCGATGGCCGACGAGCCGGTGACGATCGACAACTACCTTGACTCGGCCGACACGCGCTCGACCCTGAACGCCCTGCGTACCGTGGGCGCCGCGGTGGTCGAGGAGAACGGCCGGGTGCTCGTGCGGGGTGTCGGGCTGCACGCGGCGCTCGAGGCGACCGGCGGCCACCTC
>JBJMLJ010000113.1:0-2032 GCA_045805365.1 Thermoleophilaceae bacterium | reverse complement strand
GGTCCACGAGGGCGACTACGACCGCATGGTCCGCGGCGACTACCTCCGCCGCGGCGAGGAGGCCTCGGCCCGCGAGGAGGGCGAGGCGGCCGGCGCCCACTACTCGAAGCGGATCTCGGACGCCCTCGGCCAGGCCGGCTCCTCGATCTCGGAGGTCGGCCAGCAGCTGAGCGACTGGCTGCAGCGAAACCGCTGAGCCGCCGTTGACCCGCGACTCGGGCGCGCCGTGGCGGCGCGCTCCGGCCCGCCGAGGGATCTGCGGACGCATCACCGCGTACGGGATACGACAAGAAGAGTGTTTCCCAGACACCACTCGATGTCTCTGAGACACATCTGTTGCCGTAGACGACAGGAAGGCAGCGACCGGTGCGCCGGGCGGTGTCCGGGCGGAGCGCCGGGCAGTGTCCCAGGGCGGAGCGCCCAGGAAGGGGCAAGCGAGGCGGCGAAGGAGCGGCGAAGGATGGCCGACGGACCGAGCCTCCTCCTACCCAGCCGCCGTTCGCCGGCGGTGAAAGGCGCCGCGATGGCGAGGGGCGCCGCGGTGGTCAGGGACTACCGCCCGCGGCGGCCGAAGCTGTGGGCGGCGGGGGCGACCGCGCGGAGGTCCGTCTCCTCTGCCTCGAAGCGGCCGCGGTCGTCGTTCGACCAGATGCGGCGGGGCTCGATGTGGCGGACCTCAGCCTGGGGCAGGTCGGGGCGCTCCAGGCGCTCGACCAGGTCGACCACGATGTTGACCACGCCGTCGCGGCGCTCGAGGCGGCCCTCGGCGGCGATCAGCGGCTCCGCCCGCACGGCCAGGCGGCAGCGGTCGTGGACCGGCGGCGCCACGATCAGGTTCAACGTGCCGTGCTCGTCCTCGAGCAGCATGAAGGTCGTGCCTTTGGCCGTGGCCGGGCGCTGGCGGGCGACCACGAGGCCCGCGATCCTCACCCGCGCGCCGTTCGCCGTCCGGTCCAGGCCGGCGCTCGTCACGTAGCGCTCGCCCAGCGCCGGCCGCAGCAGCTCCAGCGGATGCTCGCGCAGGGTCACGCCCGTCGAGCCGTAGTCGGCGAGCATCCGGTCCCACTTGCCGAGTCCGCGCAGCTCCGGCGCCTGATATGGATCGATCGGAAGGGCGAGCTGGGCTCCGTCGGACGGCACCGCCACCCCCAGCTCCCACAACGCCTGCCGCCGGCTGGCCAGCTCCTCGCATGCCCCCGCCCAGGCGAGCCGGGCGAGGGTCTCCGCGGAGGCGCCCGACCGCGAGGCGAGATCGCCGAAGGAGCGGTAGGGCGCATTGGCTGCAAGCGCCTGGACTTCCTCTCCGCGGACACCCTTCACGTAGCCGAGCCCGATCCGCACGCCTCCGTCCTCCACGCTGCACTCGGCGCCGCTGCGCCGCACGCACGGAGGCAGGACCTCGATGCCCCGTCGCTGCGCCTCGTGCACCAGCGCGTCGGGCGGGTAGAAGCCCATCGGCTGCTCGTTCAACAACGCGCACAGGAACTCGTGCCCGTAGTGGACCCGCAGCCAGGTGGACTGGTAGGCGAGCAGCCCGAACGCCGCCGAGTGGGCCTTGGGGAAGCCGAAGCCGGAGAAGCCGACGATCTGCTTCCAGACCCGCTCGCCCACCTCGCGCGGGGCGTCGGCCTGGGCGATGAACTTATCCTCGTAGGCGCGGATCGCCGCCTCGGAGCGCTTGCGGCTCATCGCCCGCCGCAGCCCCTCGGCCTCGCCGGCGCTGAAGCCGGCGAACGCCATCGCCACCTCGATCACCTGGTCCTGGAAGACGATCGCGCCGAGGGTGTCGCTCAGCACCGCCTCCAAGGATGGGTGGTCGTACGGGACGCGATAGCCGGGGTCCTCGCGCAGCCGCTTCTTGCGCTCCACATAGGGGTGGACGGCGCCGCCGATGATCGGCCCCGGCCGCACCAGAGCCACCTGCACGGTCAGGTCGTCGAGGTTCTCCGGCCGCGTCCGCGGCAGCATCGACATCTGCGCTCGCGACTCGATCTGGAACACCCCGACCGTGTCCGCGTCCTGGATGCGCTCG
>JBJMLJ010000112.1:0-2276 GCA_045805365.1 Thermoleophilaceae bacterium | reverse complement strand
GCCGGCGTCGCATGAGCGAGGAGCGCAGCCCGAGCGTCGGTCGGGCGAGCACCGGAGCACTTCTCCCTTTGGCGCGACCGCTGGTGGGTGCGCGCGAGGAGGAGCTGGTGCTTGAGGCGCTGCGCTCGCGCCGGCTCGCGCTGGGGGAGCAGCTGCCCGCCTTCGAGGCGGCGCTCGCAGAGCGGCTCGGCGTCGAGCACGTCTCCGCGCTGTCGAGCGGCACCGGCGGGCTCCACCTCGCGGTCCGCGCCGCCGGGATCCAGCCCGGCGAAGACGTCGTGACCACGCCCTTCAGCTTCGTCGCCTCGGCGAACTGCTTGCTCTACGAGGGCGCCCGGCCGGTGTTCTGCGACATCGACCGGCGGACGCTCAACATCGACCCTGCTGCCGCGGAGGCGTCCGTCGGCGAGCGCACCGCGGGCCTGCTGCCGGTGCACATCTTCGGCTACCCGGCCGACCTGCCGGCTCTCGAGCGGCTCGCCTCCGCGCGTGGCCTATGGATCGTCGAGGACGCCTGCGAGGCACTGGGGGCCCTGCACTCGGACGGCGCAGCCGTGGGGGCCCGCGGAAACCTCTCCGTGTTCGGCTTCTACCCGAACAAGCAGCTGACGACGGGGGAGGGGGGCGCGCTGGTGGCCCCGACTCGGGAGATCAAGGAGCGAGTCGATTCCGAGCGCAACCAGGGCCGGGCTCCGGACATGGGCTGGCTCGATCACGACCGGCTCGGCTTCAACTATCGGCTCGACGAGCTCTCCTGCGCGCTCGGCCTGGCTCAGCTGGAGCGCCTCGACGAGCTCCTCTCCGAACGCGCCCGCGTGGCCGCCGCCTACTCGGAGGCGCTCGCCGGGATCGATGGCCTCGAGCTGCCCTGCCCCGACTCGCGCGGCGACCGGCGCAGCTGGTTCGTCTACGTCGTCCAGCTGCCGCAGGGGGTCGATCGCGACGGCGCGGTGCGGGCGCTCCGCGAGCGGGGCATCGATTCGAAGCCGTATCTGCCCGCGATCCACCTGATGAGCTTCTACCGCGAGCGCTTCGGCCACCGCGAGGGTGAGTTCCCCGTCTGCGAGGACGTGGCCAGGCGGTCGCTGGCGCTGCCGTTCTTCCCCGAGCTCACCGAGTCGGAGATCGAGCAAGTGGTATTGGCGGTGCGCGAGGTCGTCGCCGAGCCTGCCATCCTCCGTCCGTGAGGTGAAACGGCGCGGCCTGATCGCCGCGGCCGCGTGTGTCGGGCTCGCGGCCGCATCCCTCCTGATCCCATCCGCCCCGACGACGGATCCCTGGGGCTGGATCGTCTGGGGTCGTGAGATCGCCCATGTCCGGCTGCAGACCGCCATCGGCGGCGCTCCGTCGTGGAAGCCCCTGCCGGCGCTCTTCACCACCCCCTTCTCGGTCTTCGGCGGCGCGGCGCCGGACCTCTGGCTGCTGACGGCGCGCGCCGGCGGGCTGCTCGGCGTGCTGGCCGCCTACCGCCTTGCCTCCCGGCTCGGTGGCCCCGCCGCCGGCGTGCTGGCGGCGATCGGGCTGGTGCTGAGCGCCAACTGGATCAGGACCTTTCTCCACGGCTACGCCGAGCCGTTCGCGATCGCGATGCTGCTCTGGGCGGTCGACCGGCACTGGTCCGGCCGCTCACGCCAGGCTCTGCTGCTCCTGCTCGGCGTCTCGCTCGTGAGGCCGGAGGCCTTCGCGCTCGCGCTTCTGTACGGCGCGCTCGCCTGGCGGCGGGGCGAGCTCCCGATCTGGGCGCTGGCGCTTGCCGCGATCGCGGTCCCGGCGCTCTGGCTCGGCCCCGACTGGATCGGCTCGGGCGACCCCTTCCACGGGAGCAAGGTCGCGGACGCCGTCGAGCCGCAGGGGATTCACCCGGCGCTCGTGGCGGCCTTCGGCGGGATCGGGATCACGCCGGCCCCCCTGTCCCTCGGGGCGGTCGCCGGCTTCGCGATCGCCTACCGCGCGGGTGACCGCCGGGTGGTGGGGCTGTCGCTGGTCGCCCTCGGCCTGGCGGGAATCATGCTCGGGCTCATGCTCGCCGGCTACCCCGCCGAGGAGCGCTTCTACGTGCTGCCCGAGGCGCTCATCTGCGTGCTCGGGGCGGGCGGCATCGTCCGCGTGGTCGAGCTCGCGGCGGCCAACGCGGCCCGGGTGGGGATAGCCGCCGTCATGGCCCTTGCGGCGCTGCCGGTGTTCGCGGTCAGGGCGATCGCGACCGGCGACGAGGCGCGCGACTCGGTCCGGCGGGCGCGCGTGGAGAGCTCGCTCGCGTCGGTGATCTCCCGGGC
>JBJMLJ010000111.1:0-10483 GCA_045805365.1 Thermoleophilaceae bacterium | reverse complement strand
GACCGGGCGGACGTTCTCAGCATGCTGATCGAGGCCGAGGACGAGGACGGGTCGCGCCTCTCGGACGAGGAGATCCGCGACCAGGTGATGACGCTGCTGTTCGCCGGCCACGACACCTCCACCTCGACCGTGACCTTCCTGCTCTACGAGCTGGCCCGCCATCCAGACGTGCTGGCCCGGATCTGCGAGGACTTGGAGGGTGGAGAGCAGAGGGAGCTCGACATGGCGGTCGACGAAACCCTGCGCCTCTACCCGCCGGCCTGGGTGGGCCCGCGCAAGACGGTGCGCGAGTTCGAGTTCGAGGGCCACCACGTCCCGGCACGCGCCTACATCAACTACTCCTCGTGGGCGAGCCACCGGCTGCCCGACGTGTTCCCGGACCCGGAGGCCTTCATACCGGAGCGCTTCACGCCCGAGCGCAAGGCCGCGCTCCCCAAGGGGGCCTATGTGCCGTTCGGGGGCGGCTCGCGCATCTGCATCGGCAAGCGCTTCGGCCAGACCGAGGTCAAGGTGGTCGCCACGACGATCCTTCAGCGCTTCCGGCTCGAGCTGGTCCCCGGTCGCACCATGACGGTCCGTCAGATGCCGACCCTCAGTCCACGGGAGGGGATGCCGATGACGGTGCGAGCTATTTGATGACGGCGATGGTCTCGCCGGTGGCGATCGAGCCGCCCTCGGTCACGCCGAGCTCCTCGATCGTGCCCGAGGAGGGCGCCGTGATCTCGTTCTCCATCTTCATCGCCTCGATCACGCAGATCAGGGCGCCCTCGTCCACCTGAGCGCCCTTCTCGACGGCGACCTTCAGGACGGTCCCCTGGATCGGTGAGACGAGCTCGCCGGCCGCCCCGCCGCCGGCGCCACCGGCACGCTCCCGGCGCTGCGGCGGCTTCCTGACGGCCTCCGCCGTGCCGTTCGGGCTCGCCGGCGGACCGATCACCTTGACGTCGAACTTGCGGCCCGACACCTCCACGGCGTACTCGCGCTCGACCGTCTCCGCCTCCTCGGCCTCGTCGTCCCTCTTCTCCGGCTTGGGGAAGGCGAGCTGCTTGAGCCAGCCCTTGTCCTCGATCAGGTCGCGGCAGGTCTCCCCGTTCACCCACTGGTCGGTGGCGAGGAGCGCCGTGTGGAAGGGGATCAGCGTCTTCAGGCCGCCGATCTCAAACTCGTTCAGGGCCCGGATCATGCGCTTCGTCGAGGCGATCCGGTCGACGTCCCAGACGATCAGCTTGGCGATCATCGGGTCGTAGAGCGGCAGGACCTCGTAGCCCTCGCGGGCGCCCGAGTCGACGCGCACGAAGGGGCCGGCGGGCTCGACGTAGTGGCCGATCTTGCCCGGCGCCGGCGTGAAGTTCTTGGACGCATCCTCAGCGTTGATCCGGCACTCGATCGCGTGGCCGCGAATGACGACGTCGTCCTGACCGAACGACAGCTCCTCGCCGGCGGCGATCTTGAGCTGCTCGCGGACGATGTCGATGCCGGTGACCATCTCGGTGACGCAGTGCTCGACCTGGACGCGGGTGTTCATCTCGAGGAAGAAGTACTCGCCGTCCTGGAGCAGGCCCTCGACCGTGCCGGCCGAGCGGTAGTCGACCGCCCGGGCGGCATCGGTGCCGATCTTGCCGATCCGCTCGCGCAGGTCGGGATCGACCGCAGGCGCCGGGGACTCCTCGATCAGCTTCTGGTGGCGGCGCTGCACCGAGCAGTCGCGCTCGAACAGGTGCACCACGTTGCCTTGGGCGTCCGCGAGCACCTGCACCTCGACGTGGCGCGGGTCCGGCAGGTAGCGCTCGAGGTAGACGGTCGAGTCGGCGAAGAACTTCTCGCCCTCGCGGGCGGCGCGCTCGAACGCCTCCTGGAGCTGCTCCTCGGACTTGGCCACCGCGAAGCCCTTCCCACCGCCACCGCCCGCCGCCTTGATCGCGACCGGGTAGCCGATGTCGGAGTCGATGATCTTCTTGGCGTCCTCGACGCTCTCCACCGGGTCGGTGGTGCCAGGGACGATCGGCACGCCCGCCGCCTTCATCAGCTCGCGGGCCCGCGTCTTCGAGCCCATGGCGTCGATCGCGTCGGCGGGCGGGCCGATGAAGGTCACGCCGGCCTCGTCGCAGGCCCGGGCGAAGGCGGCGTTCTCGGCCAGGAAGCCGTAGCCGGGGTGAACCGCCTGCGCGCCGGATTTCTCGGCTACTTGCAGGATCTTTTCGACCACGAGGTAGCTCTCGGCCGCCGGCCCTGGGCCGAGCAGGTAGGCCTCGTCGGCGCGCCTGACGTGGGGCGCGTCGCGATCGGGCTCGGAATAGACGGCCACGCTGCCGACGCCGAGCTCCTCGAGCGTCCGCATGACGCGGATCGCTATTTCGCCGCGGTTGGCGACGAGGACCTTCTCGAACATTGGGGCCGGGAGGTTAGCCGGAGGGCCCGGCCACCGGGACGGCCGGCTTGTTGCCGTTCCGTCGATCGCGGACCAGCACGCCGACCACCATCACCGCGACGGCCACCGGGAAGGCCGCGATCACGACGGCCGGGACGCCCACGCCGGCCTTGGTCAGCAGCCCGAGTCCGGCTCCGATCAGAACCAGCCCGAGAGTGGTCCGGAGCACCCCGGCCGGGACCTTCAGCGTCAGGCTCGAGCCGAGCCAGACGCCCGGCACCGATCCCACGAGTATGTTGCCGGCAAGGCCGAAGTCGACGTTGCCGGCCACCACGTGCGCGGCCGAGGCCGCCCAGAGCAGGATCGCCGCGTGGAAGACGTCCGTGCCCACGACCCGGGAGGGCACGAGCCTGAACAGGACGATCAGGCCGACCGCGATCAGCGCGCCGCTCCCGGCCGATGTCACGCCGAGGACGAAGCCGACGACCGCGCCGAGCGTGACCGCCGCGATCTTGTTGCGCCGCGTCAGCTCGATCCGCTCGCGCTCCTTGTCCGCGAGCCGCTTGAGGAAGAGCGCGCGGGCAAGCGTCATCAGGCCCGTGAACAACAGCGTGATCGAGAGGATCAGTATCAGCCGGTCGTCGAAGTTGTCGCCGAAGGAGCGCTTGAGCACCTCGAGCACGTAGACGCCGCCGACTGCGGCGGGCACCGAGCCGAGTGCCATCCAGCTCGACAGCGTGAGGTCGACCGACCCCTTCCGGAAGTGGTTCCAGCCGCCGACGGTCTTGGTGATCGCGCCGTAGGCCAGGTCGGTGCCGACGGCCGTGGCGGGGTTGATCCCGAATACGAGGATCAGCAGCGGCGTCATCAGCGAGCCGCCGCCGATGCCGGTCATCCCGACGAGTATGCCGACGCCGAGGCCGAAGCCGACTATTGCGGGATCCACCGCAGCACCTGCTCGGCGGCAGCCTCGACCGGGAGCTCGGGCCCGAGCGTCAGGTCGGCCGCCGCCGGCGGCTCGTACGGGTCGTCGACTCCCGTAAAGCCCTTGATCTCGCCGGCCCTTGCGCGCGCCCAGAGCCCCTTCGGATCGCGCCGCTCGCACTCGTCCGGGGGGGTCGAGACCCAGACCTCCGCGAACGGCAGGCCGGCCCGCTCGTGCGCCTCGCGGGCGCGCCGCCTATCCGCCGCGAAAGGGGAGACCAGCGAGACCAGAGCGACGATGCCCGCGTCGGCGAACAGCGCCGCCGCCTCGCCCGCCCGACGCACGTTCTCGGAGCGGTCCTCGGCCGAGAAGCCGAGGTCGCCGTTCAGCCCGTGGCGCAGGTTGTCACCGTCGAGGACGTAGGCCGGTCGCCCGGCCTGGACCAGGCGCTCCTCGACCGCGTAGGCGATCGACGACTTCCCGGAGGAGGGGAGCCCGGTGAACCACACCGTTGCGCCCCGCGAGGCCCGCCCCTCGCGCTCGACCCGACCCGCGTGCCAGGTGACGTCAGGCGAGCGCGCCATCGGTGTCCAGGATCATCCCGGCGCCCACGGTGTCGTTCGTGGACTCGTCGATCAGGATGAAGCTCCCGGTGGCGCGGTTGCGCCGGAACTCGTCGACCAACAGCGGCGCGGACAGCCGCAGTCGCAGCCGGCCGATCTCGTTGAGGCCGAGCGAGGTGGCCTCCTCGTCGCGGTGGAGCGTGTTCACGTCCATGCGGTAGCGGAGCTGGTCGACCTTCGCGAGCGCGGTGCGGGTGGTGTGCTTGATCCGGTAACGGGCCGCCGGCTGGAGCGGCCGCTCGGACAGCCAGCAGACCATCGCCTCGAACTCGCGCGTGGGCGTCGGATGGTTGTTCGCCCGGCAGATCATGTCCCCTCGCGAGACGTCCACGTCGTCCTCGAGCCGCACCGTGACCGACAGCGGCGGATAGGCTTCCTCGAGCGGGCCGTCGAGCGTCTCGATGGTGGCGACCTTGGTGCTCACACCGGAGGGCTGGACGGTCACCTCGTCCCCGACCTTGATCACCCCGCTGGCGATCTGCCCGGCGTAGCCGCGGTAGTCGTGGTACTCGTCGGCCATCGGGCGCACCACCCACTGGACCGGGAAGCGCGTGTCGATCAGGTTGCGATCGGAGGCCACGTGGACGTGCTCCAGGTAGTAGAGGAGCGACGAGCCCTCGTACCAGGGCATGTGCTCGGAGCGGTCGACGACGTTGTCCCCGTGGAGCGCCGAGATCGGGACGAACGTGATGTCGGTGACGTCCAGCTTGGACGCCCAGCGCCCGAACTCGTCCGCGATCCGGTCGTAGACCCTCTCGTCCCAGTCGACCAGGTCCATCTTGTTGACGCAGACGAGCACGTGCGGGATCTGCAGCAGGGAGGCGATCACCGCATGGCGCCGCGACTGCTCGAGGACGCCCTTGCGGGCGTCGACCAGGATCAGGGCGATCTCGGCGGTCGAGGCCCCGGTGACCATGTTCCGCGTGTACTGCTCGTGGCCCGGGGTGTCGGCGATGATGAACTTGCGCTTGGGGGTGTGGAAGTAGCGGTAGGCGACGTCGATCGTGATCCCCTGCTCGCGCTCGGCCCGCAGGCCGTCGGTGAGGAGCGCCAGGTCCACGTAGCTGTCGCCGCGCGCGAGGCTGGCCTGCTCCACGTGCTCGAGCTGGTCCTCGAAGATCTGCTTGGTGTCGTAGAGCAGCCGGCCGATCAGGGTCGACTTGCCGTCGTCGACCGAGCCGGCGGTGGCGAAGCGGACGAGCTCGGAAGGGCGGCCGTCGACGGCAGTGCCGTTCGACCCGGCGCCCGGCATCAGAAGTAGCCCTCCTTCTTGCGGTCCTCCATGGCCGCCTCGGTGATCCGGTCGTCGGCGCGCGTCTCGCCTCGCTCGGTGATCCGGGTCGCCGCGATCTCCGCCACGACGTCGTCGAGGGACGTGGCGGTGGAGCGCACCGCGCCGGTGCAGCTCATGTCGCCGACCGTGCGGAAGCGGACCGACTCCTCGACGGCCTTCTCGCCGGGCAGCAATTCGACGAAGTCCGAGTTCGCGTAGAGCATCCCGTCCCGCTCGAAGACGTCGCGCCTGTGCGCGAAGTAGATCGACGGCAGCTCGAGCCCCTCCTCGCGCACGTACTGCCAGACGTCGAGCTCGGTCCAGTTGGAGAGCGGGAACACGCGCACGTGCTCGCCCGGCTTGATCTGGCCGTTGTAGAGGTTCCAGAGCTCCGGCCGCTGGTTCTTGGGATCCCAGTGGCCGAAGTCGTCGCGGAACGAGAAGACGCGCTCCTTGGCGCGCGCGCGCTCCTCGTCGCGGCGGGCCCCGCCGAAGGCGGCCCTGAAGCCGTGCTCCTCGATCGCGTCGAGGAGCGTGACCGACTGGAGCCGGTTGCGCGAGGCGCGCGGTCCCTTCTCCTCGACGACGCGGCCCTGGTCGATCGACTCCTGCACCGAGGCGACGATCAGCCGCGCGCCCAGCTCCTCGATTCGCCGGTCGCGGAACTCGATCGCCTCGGGGAAGTTGTGGCCCGTGTCCACGTGCATGACCGGGAACGGGAACTTGGCCGGCCAGAAGGCCTTCTCGGCCAGCCGGAGCAGGACGGCCGAGTCCTTGCCGCCTGAGAACAGCAGTACCGCGCGCTCGAGCTCGGCCGCCACTTCCCGCATGACGTGTATCGCCTCCGACTCGAGCGCCCGCAAATGTGCGACCTCATAGCTCATTCCGCGAGCCCCCTGGCGAGAGTACCGCGACAGCCCTAGTGCAGGCCGCACTCGACCTTGTCGGTCTGCGACCAGCGACCCTCGCGGGCGCTGCCCGGCCGGGTGCAGTGGGTGCAGCCGATCGAGCCGTAGCCGCGATCGTGAAGGTCGTTGTAGGGGACGTCGTTCTCGACGATGTAGCTCCAGACGTCCTTCTCGGACCAGTCGGCCAGCGGGTTGGCCTTCCAGAGCTCGTTCTTCTTGTCCCACTGGAGCTTCGGCGCGGCCGCGCGCATCGGCGACTGCTCGCGGCGCAGCCCCGAGATCCAGCCATCCACCTCGGCCAGCGCCTCCTGGAGCGGCGCCACCTTGCGGATGCCGCAGCAGGCGTCCTGGTCGCGGCTCCAGAGCTCGTCGCCGTGCATCTCGGCCTGGCGGGCGAGGCTCATTCCCTGGTAGACCTCGACCTTGACCCCGTAGCGCTCCTCCATCTCGCGCCAGGTGGCGTAGGTCTCGGAGAAAAAGAGGCCCGTGTCGAGCGTGAAGAAGCGCGCCTCGGGCTCGATCCGCGTCAGCAGGTCCATGATCACCGAGGCCTCCTTCTGGAAGGAGCAGGCCACGTACAGCCGCGGGTGGAAGCGCTCGACCATGTAGGCGAGCACCTCCTCGGCGCTCATGTGCTCGAGATCGGGTGTGACGGCTACGGCTGCCATCAGACCGCGCACTCCCCTTCGCCGCGGACGACCTCGTAGGTCTCGTGGCGGCTCCAGTCGATGAAGTGGCTCAGGTTCTCGAGGCTGAACTCGACCGGCAGGGCGAGCTCCTTCACCTCGTCGACGAAGCGCTGCTCGCCGACGCGGTGCGCGAACGCGTTGAAGATCTCGCCCTCGTCGCGCTCGGCCTCGTACATGCGCAGCCAACGCTCGACCGCGTCGGGGATGCGCTTGGCCGGCAGCCGGACCTTGAGCCGGTGTCCGTAGACCACCTCGCCGCCCTCGTACTGGCCGCCGATGTGGGCCACGTAGGCGGGGATGGTCTTGTCGCCGGCCTTGATCGAGGCGCCGTAGAAGCCGATGTTGCCGATGTGGTGCTGCCCGCAGCCGTTGGGGCAGCCGCTCATCTTGATGTGGATCCGCTTGGTCAGCGGGTCGGTGATGTCCATCGCGTCGACCCGCTCCTGGATCGCCTGGTTGAGCCCCATCGAGCTCGTGATGCCGAGCTTGCAGGAGTCGGTCCCGGGGCAGCTGACGACGTCGGTGATCTCGTCGGCGCCCGCCTCGCCGAGGCCGAGCTCGAGCAGCGCCTGCCAGACGTCGTAGAGCCACTCGTCGCGGACCCAGCGCAGTACGAGGTTCTGGTCGACCGTGGTCCGGGCGTAGCCGCCGCAGAAGTCGCGCATGATCTGGGCGAGGGCGCGGAACTGCTCGGGGCTGAGGTCGCCGCGGGGGACCTTGACCTGGACCGTCGAGAAGCCCGCCTGCCTCTGGGGCCGGGTGTTGGCCGCGATGAACTTGTCGAACTCGCTGCGGTCGCCGTTCGGGCTGCCGTAGCTCAGCGGCGCCGTCGGGGCGTTTGCCTCCTCGTCGTGGTCGAACAGCTCGAGCGTGAAGTCCCGCTCGTCGACCCAGTCGCCCTCGAGCTCCTCCTCGACCTGGCGCCTCAGCTCGTCGATGCCGTACTTGTCGACGAAGACCTTGATGCGGGCGCGGGCGCGGTTCTCGCGCAGCCACTCCTGGCGGTCGAAGATGCGGAGCACCGCCTCGGTCACCTTCAGGTACTCGCCGTCGTCGGCGCCGACGAAGTCGTAGAGGGTCGGCGCGACCCGCGCCATGATCGAGGTGCCGCCGCCGACCACCATCTTGAAGCCGCGGCGGCCGTCCTTGACCCGCGGGATGAAGCCGGCGTCGTGGATCCCGGTGATCGCCCGGTCCTCGTCGGTGGCCGTGAACGCGGTCTTGAACTTGCGCGGCATCGACTGGGTCGTCGGGTGGCGAACGAAGTAGCGGACGTAGGCGCCCGCGTAGGGAGTGGGATCGAACTCCTCGCCCTCGCTCACGCCGGCCCAGGGGTCGCCGGTGACGTTGCGCATCGTGTTGCCACAGCCCTCGCGGCTAGAGAGGCCGGCCTCGCCCAGCTCGCGGATCGCCCTGGCGGCGTCGGGGAGCGGGATGTGGTGCATCTGGATGTTCTGGCGCGTCGTGATGTGGCCCTTGCGGAGCGGCGCGTAGCGCTCCACCACGTCGGCGAACTTCTCCATCTGCTCCGGTGAGACCTCGCCCCAAGGCAGCTTGGTCCGGATCATCTGGACGTCCGCCTGGCGCTGCCCGTAGACGCCCTGCTTGAGCCGGAACTTGATGAACTCGTCCTCCTGCACCTCGCCGCCGAGGAACCTGCCCGCCTCGGTATCGAAGTCGTCGAATTCGCGCTCGAGGATGGGGATGACGTGCCCCGGTACGTTCTCCAGGACCTCCGGGTTCGCGAGCGAGCCCTTCCTGCCCTTCGGCTTGCCCGGTGCGACGGTCGGTTCCATCGGCTGAATGTACCAAAACCCGGTCGGGTTTAAGTCGTTATTTGGCCCAGGTAGGGTCGGGCTGTGGAAGACGCGACGGCCCTGGCCGAGCAGGTCCGTTCCGGCCAGGCCTCTCCGCGCGAGTTGGCCGAGGCGGCCATCGCTCGGATCGAGGAGCTGAACCCGCACCTGAACGCCGTCATCACGCCGCTCTTCGAGAAGGCTCTGGCCGAGGCCGAGGGGGACCTGCCGGACGGCCCCTTCCGCGGCGTTCCGATGCTCGTCAAGGACCTGACCTGCCATACGGCCGGGGATCCCATGCACGAGGGGATGGGCTTCCTCAAGGCGCTCGGCTGGATCGAGGAGGAGGACACCTGGCTCGCAGGGCGCTTCCGGGAGGCCGGCTTCACCATCCTCGGCAAGACCAACACCCCGGAGCTCGGCATCCTGCCCACGACCGAGCCGGAGGCCTACGGCCCGGCGCGGAACCCATGGGACCTCGAGCGCTCGCCCGGCGGTTCGAGCGGCGGCTCCGCGGCGGCGGTGGCGGCGGGAATGGTTCCGCTGGCCCACGCCAACGACGGCGGCGGCTCGATCCGGATACCGGCGGCCGCCTGCGGCCTGGTCGGGCTCAAGCCCTCGCGCGGCCGCGTGTCCCTGGCGCGCGACTTCGGCGACATGATGACCGGCCTCGTCGCCGAGCTCTGCGTGGCACGGTCAGTCAGGGACGTCGCGACCCTGCTCGAGTGGGTGGCCGACCCGCCGCCCGGCGAGCCCTACGTCGCGCCCGCCCGCGAGCGGCCCTACACCGACGAGCTGGGCGCCGATCCGGGACGGCTCCGGATCGGCTTGATGACCGCGTCGCCGGGAGGGACGGCGGAGATCCATCCGGACAACGTCGCCGGTGCCGAGGACGCGGCCGGGCTGCTCGAGTCGCTGGGTTACTCGGTCGAGCGGTCGCACCCCGACGCGCTCGGCGACGAGGAGTACGTGCCGACCTTCCTCGTCCGCTGGACCTCCGGGATCGACTGGAGCCTCAAGTACTGGTCAGGCCGAACCGGCCGCGAGATCGGTCCGGACGACGTCGAGGCCGCCACCTGGGCGCTCGCCCAGGCAGGCAGGCAGCACAGCGGCTCGGACTACCTGCGCGCGCTCGAGTACCACCAGTTGGTCACGCGTCGGGCCGCGGACTGGTGGGCAGGCGGCTTCGACCTGCTGCTGACGCCCACGATGGGCGAGCCGCCGACGCCGATCGGCGCGTTCGCGCCCGAGCCGGACAATCCCGCCTCATCGCTCATGCGGGCCGTCCCGACCGCCGTCTTCACGGCCGCCTTCAACAGCACCGGCCAGCCCGCCATCTCGCTTCCGCTGCACTGGAACGACGACGGGCTGCCGATCGGCGTCCAGCTCGTCGCCGCCTATGGACGCGAGGACGTGCTGATCCGCGTGGCCTCGCAGCTGGAAGAGGCGCGGCCGTGGATCGAGCGGACGCCGGCGACCTTCGCGGCGGCGGCCTAGGGAGTAGCGCAGCCCGGCCGTCGATCGGGCGAGCACCGCACCAAGCGTCAGCCCCAGGGTTCCGGGTCGCCCCAGGGGGACGGCCCGGCGGGGTCGAGCTGCGCACCCTCGAAGAGACCGGCGCGCGCCCAGCGGCTCAGCGCGGGCCCATCGGTCGCGGGCGGGGGCGCCGTGTCGCGGAGGAACTGCTCGATCGCCGCGGCTATCGCCGCCGCCTCCTCGGGCGAGGCGCTGCCCTGGCGCAGCTCGATTCGGGGCCGCGCCGGCCGCCGTTTGCCATTGCCGGGCATCGCGGCCGAGAGCGTATCGTCCGCGCATGCCGGAGATCCTGGCTTTCGACGACAGGGCCGTGCTCGCGGCGGTGAGCCCGGAGGAGGCGATCGAGCGGGTCCGGGAGGCGTTCG
>JBJMLJ010000110.1:0-4465 GCA_045805365.1 Thermoleophilaceae bacterium | reverse complement strand
GGCGTCGAGGTGGGGGAGGAGGCCTTCGTGGCCGCGGGCGCGGTGGTCACGCGGGACGTCCCCGCCCGCGCGGTCGTCATGGGAGTGCCGGCCCGGCAGATCCGCGAGGTGCCGGACGAGGACCTGCTGGAGCGCTGGACGTGAGGCGGCGTCGGGCGCTCGAGGCCGACAGGCGCACCGTGGCGCTGGGAGGGCTCGCCGGGGCGGCCTTCGCCGCGCTCGTGGCCGCCGAGTTCGGCCGCGTGTGGCGGCGGGGGGCGGCTCCGCTCCCCCAGGAGACGGACGACGTGCTGGGCGCGGCGGAGACGGCCGTCGTCCAGACCGCCGAGGTGGCGCGCGCCGGCTACCGCGACACGCCGAATCGCGAGAACGCGCTCTTCAACCTGCTCAGCTCGTTCGCGGCCACGTTCCTCGCCGCGCGCGGCATCACCTACCTGCTACGTCACCGCCGCCGGGTCGGGCCTTTCCGCGACCTCGTCGTGGGGCGCCGGCACATCCACCACTTCGTCCCCGGGATCGTGCTCGGCTTCGCCGCCGGCGCGGTGGCGATCGTGACTCGCAACGAGAGCCTCGAGCCGCGGCTGGCCGTGCCGTTCGGAGTCGGCATGGGGCTGACGCTCGACGAGTCCGCGCTGTTGCTCCAGCTCGAGGACGTCTACTGGACCCGGGAGGGCCTCCTGAGCGTCCAGATCACGCTTTCCGTGATCGCGGTCCTCGCCTCGCTGGGCCTCGGGCTGCGCTTCCTCCGGCGCGGCGAGCGGGTCGTGCTCGAGGGCCCTGCGGACCCTTCCTGATCGCTTGACACCCCCCTGAACCCGTGCGAGGTTGGTCGCGCCACTCGGCGACGGGCCGGGGGACGACTGAAAGGAAGATTTGATGGCAGATCCCGTGGCGGGGTGGTATCCCGATCCGACAAATCCCGCTCAGCGACGCTACTGGGACGGGTCGAAGTGGACCGAGCACACCAACCCCGGCGCCCAGCCGGCCGAGGCGCAGCCCGCCCAGCCGGCCCAAGCGCAGCCCGCCCAGCCCCCCCAGGCGGCGCAGCCCCCGCAGCCGCAGGTCCCGGCAACCCCGCAGGCTCCTGCAGGACCCGCCGCGCCCCAGGCGCCGCCCGCCGCCGCACCGCAGGCACCCGCCGCCCCCCGGGCGCCAGCGGCCGGGCCCCCCCAGCCGCCCGCGGCCCCCGGCGGACCGGGAGCTGGCGGCTTCCAACCGGTACCGGCCGCTCACCCGGGTTGGACGGGCCCGCCCCTGGCCGACTGGGTCCCGCGCTTTCTGGCGGCCCTGATCGACGGCCTGATCATATGGGCGGCCCTGATCGTGGGCTCGATTATCGGAAATGTGACCGGAAGCTCCGCCATCGAACTGTTCACCGGACTTATCAGCCTCGTAGTCGCCTTCCTCTACTACCCGATACTGATGAGCCGCGAGGGCGCCGACAACGGCCAGACCATCGGCAAGAGCGTCACTGGCGTTCGTGTCCTGCGAGACAACGGCCAGGCCGTGACCTTCGGATTCGCCGTCCTCCGTGAGTTCGTCGTGAAGTACTTGCTGTTCGGGGTTGTCGCGTGCTGTGGCTTGGGGGCGATACTCGATGGGCTCTGGCCACTGTGGGACGACAAGAACGAGGCCCTTCACGACAAGATCGTGAAGACGCACGTCATCAAGGCCTAGGAAGCGGGACGGCTCGATTGCAGGCCGCAGCAGTCGCCCGGGGTCCTCGTGAGCTGCAGCTCTTCGTCGGAGGGTTGCTCGCGGCGACCTTGACTGTTCCGCTGGCGGGGCTCGCGGTCGGCCATGGCGACCTGCACGGCCCGGTCCTCTGCCCGTTCCGGGCCGCTACGGGGCTCCCATGTCCCTTCTGTGGCGTGACGCGAAGCCTGTTCGCGCTGGGGCAGGGCCGGCTACACGACAGCCTCGCCTTCTCGCCGATCGGGCCGCTGGTCCCGCTGGTCGCCGGCGCGATCGCCGCGTGGGTTCTGGCCGGGCGCAGGCGCTCGCCCCCGCGTGCCCTGCTCTACGCGGCGACTCTCGTCCTGGCGCTCTCTTGGGCTTACCAGCTCTCGAGGGCACTGACATGACGACACCCCCAGGGCCGCCTGAAGGCCCGGGTCCCTATCAACCGCCATACCAGCAGCCCGACGCCCACCAACAGCCCGCGTATCAGCAGCCCGTCTACCAGCAGCCGGTCTACCAGCAGCCGGCCTACAGCCTTCCGAACCCGCCGGGCGCAGTGGCGGGCCTCGTCCTCGGGATCATCTCGGTAGTCACCTGTGGTGTGCCGACGGGACCGTTCGCGATCTGGCAGAGCCGAGTGGCGGACAGGGCGATCAAGGAGTCGCCCGGCGCTTACGGCAACAAGGGGCTGGTCACGGCGGGGCTCGTCCTCGGCATCATCGGGACGGTCCTGCTCGTGCTGTGGATTCTGTATTGGATCTTCATCATCCTGCTCGCGATCGGCACCAGCTCCTCGTAGGCTCAGCGAATCGCGGACCAGCCTGCGCAGCCCCCACTCGGACCCGAGCAGCCGGCCGGCTACCCCGCCCAGATGCCACCGGGTGGCTGGGCTTACCCCGTCGCCCCGCCAAAGCCTCCATGGGCAGGCCCGCCGCTCGCGAGCTGGGGCAGCCGGGTGGGGGCGAGGCTGCTCGACGGGCTGGTGATCCTCATCGCCGTCGCGCTGCTGGCCGTGCCCGGGGTCGCCCTCCTGATCGCCGGCTCCAACGTGGCCGGCGTCGTACTGCTCGTGCTCTCCGGCTTCGGCTACGTCGCCATGTACGTGTTCTACGGCGCCTACTTCATGCAGCGCCAGGGCGACCGCAACGGCCAGACGCCCGGCAAGCAATGGGTCGGCATACGCGTGGTCCGGGACACCGGCGAGCCGTACGACCTCGGGTCCGGGCTTCTGCGCGAGTTCGTCGTCAAGGAGCTGCTCTTCGCCTGGGTCGGCGGCTTCTTCCTTGGCATCCCCTGGCTGGTCGATGTCCTCTGGCCGCTATGGGAGGACGAGAACCGCGCGCTCCACGACCTGATCGTGAAGTCGCACGTGGTCCAGGCCTAGGCCGCGACCCTCTCGGCCCTTCCCCCCCAGATGATCTCGTCGCGCCCCGGCCCGACGCCGACCATCACGATCGGGATGCCGAGCGAGCTGCTGATGAAGTCCAGGTAGGCCCTCGCGTTCGCGGGGAGGTCCTCGAGCGAGCGGGCGCCGGTGATGTTCTCGTGCCAGCCGGGCAGCTCGACCAGGTCGCCCGTGACCTTGTGCAGCACCGACTGGTGGTAGGGGAAGTCGTCGAAGCGGGCCCCCTCGGGGCCGAGGTAGCGCACGGCCACGTGCAGCGGATCGATTCCGGTCAGCACGTCGAGCTTGGTGATCACGAGGCCGGTCAGGCCGTTGACGCGGGTCGCGTAGCGGAGGGCGACCAGGTCGAGCCAGCCCGTTCGGCGCGGCCGCCCCGTCGTCGTCCCGAACTCCCCTCCCGCCTCACGCATCCGCTCGCCGAGCTCGTCCTCCAGCTCCGTCGGGAAAGGCCCGGCTCCGACGCGGGTGCAGTACGCCTTGGCCACGCCCCAGACCTCGTCGATCGCCGTGGGGCCGACGCCCGCGCCGACGCAGGCCGACCCCGCCACCGGGTTCGATGAGGTGACGAACGGATAGGTGCCGTGGTCGATGTCGAGCAGCGTGCCCTGCGCGCCCTCGAACACGACCAGCCTGCCCTGGTCGAGCGCCCTCCAGACGAGCGGCGGCGTGTCCGCGATGTAGGGCTCGAGGCGGTGACCGAAGGTGCGGTACTCCTCGGTCATCGTGTGCAGGTCGAGGGCGGGGTCCTTGGCGAACGGCCGCAGGCTCAGCCGCTTGGGCTCGAGCGCCGCGTAGATCTTCTGCTTGAGGATCTTCTCGTCCAGCAGGTCCTGCATGCGGATGCCGAGCCGAGCCGCCTTGTCGGCGTAGCAGGGGCCGATCCCGCGGCGCGTCGTCCCGATCTGGAGCTTGCCGAGCTTGGCCTCGCCCGCGTGATCGAGGAGCAGGTGGTAGGGCATGATCAGGTGGGCGTTGGCCGAGATGCGGAGGCCGCTCATGTCGATCCCGCGCCGGCGCAGGTCCTCGATCTCGCCGGTCAGCACGCGCGGGTCGACGACCACTCCGTTGCCGATCGCACACACCTTGCCGGGATACAGGATCCCGGACGGGATCAGGTGGAACTTGAAGGTCTCGCTGCCGCGGACGATCGTGTGGCCCGCGTTGTTGCCGCCCTGGAAGCGGATGACGAGGTCGGCCTGCTCGGCAAGGAGGTCCGTGACCTTCCCCTTGCCTTCGTCGCCCCACTGGGCGCCAACCACGACGTTTCCAGGCATTTCTCTTCGAGTGTACGGACGGGTCGGACTTCGGGCTTTACGCGCCGCCCGCCGCCATGCGCAAGTCGGGGCCCATGATCGGGATGGGGTCGTCGCAGATCTCGAT
>JBJMLJ010000109.1:0-6736 GCA_045805365.1 Thermoleophilaceae bacterium | reverse complement strand
TGTCGACCGGCCTGACGTAGACCTCGCGCGAGATGCCGCCCCAGTTCCACCAGCCGCCGCGGCCGTAGGCGCGCCAGTGGGTGAGGTCGGTGTGGCCGCGCCGGTTGGTGATCCGTACGACCAGCCGGTTGCGCCCCTTGCGGAGGCCTTTCAGGTCCAGCTCGAAGGGCAGGAAGCTCGGGCCGCCGGTGCCGATCTCCTTGCCGTTCAGCCATACGGTCGCCCGGTTGTTCACCGACTCGAAGCGGACGATCCAGCGGTAGCGGTGCCCGCGCGGCGCCCTCGGCAGCTTGAACTCCTTGCGATACCAGCCGACGCCCTGGGCGTCGAGCGTCGTGTCGGAGCCGTTCCAGTTGTTGGGAACCGTCGTGACGGTCCAGCCGGCGAGCGAGCGCTGGGAGAAGAAGTGGAGCCGCTCGCCCTGGAGCTGGTCGTCGCGGCGGAAGTACCAGGTTCCGCCCAGCAGCAGCCGGTTCGGCTGGCCCTCCTTGATGAAGCGCTTGTTGCTCGGCTTCTGGACCTTGAGCCTGGGCGTCGGCGGAGGCGGTGGGGGCGGAGCGGGCGTCGTGGTCGTCGTGGTGCTGCCGGGGGGGGCGGAGCCGCCGCCGGTCTGGGCGAGCGCCGGGGCGGCGAGCGCGGCGAGGACCGCAATGGCGAGTGTGGGGAGGAGTCGGGGCAAGCGAGGGAGGGGTCAGCGCGAGCGGCGTCCAGGGTACACAGCACACAAGAGGGGTAGAGGTTCCGGTCGGAGCCCGATGTGCCTGCTACCGTGATGCGCTCGATCCGGCCTTGCCCCTCCTGCGGCGCCGCAACTCTGGGACAGGCCGGAGCGCCCGCGCGGACGAGCACCCTCAGGCGGTGCGCCGATTCCGGCAGCTAGCCATGAACCGACGCTTCGCGGTCATACAAGCCCTCTTCTCGCTGGTCGCCCTGGCGGCGGTCGTCTGGTGGGCTTCTCGCCAGGACGCTCCGCAGCTGCCCTCGAGCGGCCACGCGTACACATGGCTGATCGTCGGGGCCGCGCTCTACGCGGTCGCCACCCTGCTGCGGGGCGAGCGCTGGCACCGGATCCTGCACATGATCGGAGTCCCCGCCGAGCGGGCCGACAGCTACGCCCTGACGACAGTCGGCTACATGGGCAACAACGTCCTGCCCGCGCGCGCGGGCGAGATGCTGCGTGTCGTCCTCCTCTCGCGGCGCACGGACGCGAGCAAGCGCTCGCTGCTCGGCACCGTGGTCGCCGAGCGCCTCCTGGACGCCGTCGCGCTTGGCTCGATCTTCTTCGTCGTGGTCTACGGGATCCTGCGCAAGACCACCCTGCCGAGCGACCGCCCGCTCCTGGTGGCCGTGGCCGCGCTGGTGCTGTTCGCGCTCGGGCTCGTCGCCTTCGGCGTGCTGAGAAAGCGCGGCGCGCTCGAGCGGCTCCACGACTTCCTTCGCCCGCTGGCGGGCGCGCCGCGAGCCCTCCTGAGCCGCGACGGCGTCGTGCTGCTTTCCGGCTCGTTCGTGATCTGGGCAGTCGAGGCGGCCGTCTACCTCTGCGTGGCGCGATCGGTCGGACTGGAGATCAGCGGCATGGGCGCCCTCTACGTTGTGGCTATCACCAACCTCTTCGCGATGCTCCCGGCCGCGCCGGGCTACGTGGGCACCTTCGACGCCGCGGTCGTCTTCGGGGTCAAGGCCATAGGCGGCTCCGGCTCCGCCGCGTTCTCCTACCTGATCCTGCTGCGCTTCGTTCTCTTCGTCCCGATCACGCTGGTCGGGCTCGTCACGCTGGTCGTCCGCTACGGCGGCTGGTCGCGCCTCCGCTCCGCCGTTCGCGCGGAGGCCGCAGAGGCCAGCGCCTAGCCGGCGCGCCATGCGGGTCCCAGCCGCACAGCCTCGCTTCCTACGCCAGAGGGAGGCGTCCCCGGCCGAGCCCCCGCGCCCGCGCGTAACCGGCGGGGCCATGTCCCACGGCGCGCCGCCGCGGCCGAAGTACGCCTCGATGTGGCTCGTCCTGGCGGGCTGCCTGGCCGTCGCCGCCCTGACGCTGATTCTGCCCTCGACGCCGACCTACGACCCCTGGGCATGGATCCTCTGGGGCCGCGAGATAGTCCACCTCGACCTGGTCACGACGGGCGGGCCGTCCTGGAAGCCGCTGCCGATCCTGTTCACGATCCCGTTCTCGCTCTTCGGGCTGCACACGGCGCCCTACCTCTGGCTCTGGATCGCGCGGGCGGGTGGACTCCTCGCCTGCGTCATGGCTTACCGGATCGCAAGACGGTTCGTCGGTCCGGACTGGTTCGGGGTTCTCGCGGGCGTTGCGGCGGCGCTGGCGCTCTTCTCGAGCTTCAAGTTCGTCCGCGACGCGGCGCTCGGCAACTCGGAGGCGCTCCTGGCCGGCCTCGTCCTCTGGGGCATCGAGCGCCATCTCGACGGCCGCCGCGACCACGCCCTCTACCTCGGCTTCGCCTGCGGGCTGCTGCGCCCCGAGGTCTGGCCGTTCCTGGGCGCCTACGGGCTCTGGCTCTGGTTCAAGGAGCCGCAGCTCCGCTTCCGGATGCTGATCCTGGGCGCGCTGATACCGGCCCTCTGGTTCCTCCCCGAGTGGTGGGGCTCCGGCAACCCGCTGCGCGCCGGCTCGCGCGCGAACAACCCGAACCCCGGCAGCGCGGCCTTCGCGCACGACCCCGCTCTCGAGCTCCTGCGCCGCTTCCGCAAGACGGTCATCGCGCCGGTCAAGGCGGGTTTCGTCATCGCCGTCATCTGGGCCGGCTACCAGTGGTACCGGAACCGCCGCGAGGGCCTCGTGCTGCTCGCCGGGGTGGGCGCCATCGGCTGGTTCGCGCTCGTGGCCGGCATGACCCAGGCCGGGTTCGCCGGCAACCAGCGCTACCTGATCATCTCGACCGCGCTGGTGGCGATCATCGGCGGCGTCGGCGCGGCGCGCGTCCTCCAGGGCCTCGGCTGGCTGGGAGAGCGCCGCTTCGGCAGCAAGAGGGCCGGCACCCGGACGGCGGCCGCGGCGTGCCTCGGGGCGCTGGCGATCTCTGCGCCCTTCATCCATCAGAAGTGGAACAACACCGGCCGGGTGGCCGGCGGCCTCGATCACGAGGCCGAGCTGTGGCACGACCTCAAGGTGCTGCTGAAGCGGAACGGCGGCAGGCACGCCCTGCTCGCCTGCGGCGGCGTCTTCGGCGGTCCCTTCCAGACGCAGATGATCGCCTACGAGCTCGGCATCCACGGCATCCAGATCGGCTGGCGGGGAACGCCGCCGCCGGGCGTCCTCTTCCGGACGCGAACCGTGCCCGACGGCCCGCTCGTGAGCAAGCCCACGGACGACCGCTACCGCCTCATCGACCGCTACGGGAAGTGGCGCCTGTTGACCGTTCCGCCCTCGAGCGGGGGCCCCTGTCCGAAGGCCAGTCCGTACGCACCCACCGCCCCCCTGCCTAGACTGCGCCGCTGAGCCCCATGGCCTCCGTAGCCACGCGTCCTCGAGCCTTCTCCCGCGCCGGGTCGTTCCCAGCGGGGATCGTCGTTCCGGCGCTCGTCCTGGTGGGGCTCACCGCCTTCGCGCTCTATCACCACACACGGGCGCTGGGCGAGTCCCTCTGGATGGATGAGGGGCTCTCGATCGGGATCGCCTCGCAGCCCCTGCTCGACATCCCGCACATCCTCAGGGTGGACGGCTCGCCGCCCCTCTACTACATGCTGCTGGGCGTCTGGACGCGGATCTTCGGGAACGGGCCCGCCGAGAGCCAGGGGCTCTCCGTGGCCATCTCGCTCCTCGCCGTCCCCGGCGGGCTGTGGGCGGGCTGGAGCCTCTTCGGCCGGCGCGCCGGCTACATCTGCGCCGCGCTGTTCGCGTTCAACGGCTTCCTGACCTCCTACGCCCAGGAGGTCCGGATGTACGCGCTGATGATCGTCCTCAGCCTGCTCGTCACCGCGGCCTTCCTGCACGTCTACGTCTACCGCAACCGCCGCTACCTGCCCTTCTTCATCGTCGTTCTCGCGGCGATGCTCTACACACACAACTGGGGGCTGTTCGTCACCGCCGGCGCTCTGTTCGCGCTCGCCGTGCTCGCCGTGACGACCGACGACCGCAGCGGCCTGCTGCGTGACGCCGCCATCGGCTTCGGCTGCGTCGGCCTTCTCTACCTGCCCTGGCTGCCGACCCTGCTGCACCAGGTCCAGCACACGGGCGCCCCCTGGCTCAACAAGCCGAGGCTCGGGGCTCCGGTGCAGATCTCGAAGTCGCTGCTGGGCGGCGGGACCGTGACGGTCTCGCTCGTGCTGGCGGGCGGCTCCGGGCTTGCGGCGGTGCTCCAGAAGCGGACGAGCGAGCGCGAGCGCAGGGCGATCCTCGGCGGGGCGGCGCTCTTCCTGGGGACGCTCGGGGTCGCCTGGCTCTTCTCCCAGGTGTCGCCCGCCTGGACGACGCGCTACCTCGGCGTGGCCCTCGGGCCGATCCTGCTGATCGCCTCGCTCGGCCTCGCACGCGCGGGGAACCTCGGGTTGGTCGCGCTCGTCGTCGTCCTCGGCATCTGGGCGATCCCGAAGACCTACGACCTGAAGAACAAGAGCAACGCCTCCGACCTGCGCAAGGCGGCCGCGCCGCAGCTGCATTCCGGCGACCTGGTCATCTCGATGCAGCCCGAGCAGACCCCGCTGCTCGAGTACCACCTGACGGAGCTGGGAGGGGTGAAGGGGCTGAGGTGGGCTACGCCGCTAGGCGCCGTCCACAACTCGCACGTGATGAACTGGACCGACTCGCAGGATCGCCTGAAGAAAGCGACAGTTGGCACGAAGCTCGAGCCCCTGCTTGCTAAGCTGCCGCGCTCCGCACGCGTGCTCCTGGTGGAGCCCGTCACCGAGCGGGTGGACGACTGGGACGCTCCCTGGACGCAGCTCGTCAGGCGGCGCTCCGCCCAATGGGGCTACGCGGTGGCGACCGATCCCCGTTTCAAGCAGATCGGGGTCGCGCCGCCCAACTACCGTCGGGCCACGCGCATCGGTGTTCGCGGCGTGCTCTACGAGAAGGTCCGCTAGCAGATGCCCAGCGACAACGACAACCAGCCGGCGCTCGCCCGGCCGGAGCTTCGCGAGAAGCCGACCGTCGTCATCGGCGCCGGTCCGGCCGGCCTGACCGCGGGCTACCTGCTCGCCAAGCAGGGCCTCCCGGTCGTCGTCCTCGAGGCCGAGGACCAGGTCGGCGGCATCGCCAAGACCGCCGTCCGCGACGGCTACCGCTTCGACCTCGGCGGCCACCGCTTCTTCACCAAGGTCAAGGAGGTCGACGCCCTCTGGCACGAGATCATGCGCGAGGAGTTCCTCGAGCGCCCGCGCATGTCCCGGATCTACTGGCGCGACCCGCGCGGGCAGGGCAAGTTCCTCGACTATCCGCTGCGGGGCCCGGACGTGATGAAGAAGCTCGGTCCGATCGACCTGACCAAGGCGCTGCTCTCGTACCTGTGGGCGGCGATCAAGCCCAAGGGCCAGGAGGAGACGTTCGAGCAGTGGGTGTCGAACCGCTTCGGTCGCTGGCTCTTCAACCAGTTCTTCAAGTCCTACACGGAGAAGGTCTGGGGCGTGCCGACGTCCGAGATCCGCTCGGAGTGGGCCGCCCAGCGGATCAAGAACCTGTCCTTCTTCCGGGCGGCCTGGTCGGCGTTCTTCGGCAACAAGGACAACAAGGTCACCAGCCTGATCGAGAAGTTCAACTACCCGCGGTACGGCCCGGGCCAGATGTGGGAGACGATGACCGACGACATCACCAGGCTCGGCGGCCAGGTGCTCCTCGACCACAAGGTCACGAAGATCGAGTTCGAGGGTGAGCGCTGCGTGCGCGTCCACGTGGACGACAAGGTCTTCGAGACGTCGGCGGTGATCTCGTCCCTGCCCCTGCGCAACGTGGTCGGCATGTCCGAGCCGCACCCGCGGCAAGAGGTGCTGGCCGCCGCGAAGGGCGTCCGCTACCGCGACTTCCTGACTGTGTCGGTCGTCCTCGACGGCGAGGACCTGTTCCCGGACAACTGGATCTACATCCACGACCCCAACGTCACCGTCGGCCGGATCCAGAACTTCCGCTCCTGGTCCCCCTGGATGGTTCCCGACCCCACCAAGGCCTGCGTGGGTCTCGAGTTCTTCTGCTTCCAGGGCGACGAGCTCTGGGAGATGGACGACGACAAGCTGATCCAGCTCGGCATGCGCGAGCTCGAGCAGCTCGGTCTCGCGAGGCGCGACCAGTTCGAGTTCGGCTTCGTCACCCGGGTGCCCAAGGCCTACCCGATGTACGACGCCGAATACGGCGAGCGCGTCTCGATGATCCGCTCCTGGCTCGACGGCCTGGACAACTTCATCCAGGTCGGCCGCAACGGCCTCCACCGCTACAACAACTCCGACCACTCGATGCTCACCGCCATGCGTGCGGTGGACAACCTCGTGAAGGGCACGGAGCACGACATCTGGGCCATCAACGCCGAGTCCGCGTACCACGAAGAGGAGACGCAGGACGAGCAGCAGCCCTACATCGAGGCACCGGAAACGGAGGCCATGAAGGAGCCGCTGCACGGCTGACGGCTGCGCGGCATCGGCTGGCTGGGTGAGAGCACCCCGACACCGAGGCGCCGATCCGGTCAGTGACACTGATCCATGTATACCCGCTCCTGGGGCATCTATAAGGATCGTCAAGCAGGGAACGATCCGAGCAGGCCGGCCTCCCTCCCTCCAGGAAGGACGGCCACTCACCCAG
>JBJMLJ010000108.1:0-3080 GCA_045805365.1 Thermoleophilaceae bacterium | reverse complement strand
GGAGGGAGGTAGTTGTTGAAGGTGTCGGGGAAGAGCACGACCGGCTCGCCGTGCGGGTTGACGGGGCCGCGCTCGCGGAACCAGGCCTTGAAGTCCTGGCGCGCGAACGGCGGCATCTGGCGCTCGGGCGAGATGCCGCCCAGCCGCTTGACGAGCTTGCGGTTGGCCATGAAGTTGGCCAGCCGGGGAGCGCGGGACGCCAGCCGGGCGTGCAGCATGATCAGCCCCATCGAGTACGCCTGCGGCGGCCGCAGCCGGCGCTTGAAGTAGCCGGACAGGAACTCCGCCTTGTAGGTGGCCATGTCCACGTCCACCGGGCACTCGCCCTTGCAGCCCTTGCAGGCGAGGCAGAGATCGAGCGCCTCGTGCACCTCGTCGGAGCGGAAGCCGTCCGTGACGACGTCGCCCTGGAGCATCTCGTAGAGGATTCGCGAGCGGCCGCGCGTGGTGTGCATCTCGTCGAGCGTGGCCATGTAGCTCGGGCACATCGTGCCGCTGTCGGTCTCGCGGCACTTGCCGGCACCGACGCAGCGGAGCGCCGCGTGGCCGAAGCTGCCGGCATCCTCGGGGTAGGAGAAGTGGGTGCGCGGCTCGGGCGGGTTGTAGCCGGAGCCGAGCTTGAGGTTGGAGACGATCGGATACGGGTCGACGACCTTGTGCGGGTTCATCCGGCCCGTCGGGTCCCAGATCTCCTTGAACTCGCCGAAGGCCTGGACCAGCTCCGGCCCGAACATCTTCTCGAGCAGCTCGCCGCGCGACTGGCCGTCGCCGTGCTCGCCCGACAGAGAGCCGCCGTTCTCGAGCACCAGGTCGGCGGCCTCGTCGAGGAAGCTGCGCCAGCGCCGCAGGCCGCCGGCGCTCTCGAGATCGAAGTCGATCCGGCAGTGCGTGCAGCCGTCGCCGAAGTGGCCGTACATCGCGGTCCGGTAGCCGTAGCGGTCGAGCAGGTCCTTGAACGAGCGCAGGTAGCGGCCCAGGTTCTCGGGCGCGACGGCGGCGTCCTCCCAGCCCTCCCAGTGGTCGGACTCGACCGGGTGGTAGGCGGTCGCGCCCAGTCCGGCCTCGCGCACGTCCCAGAGCTTGCTCTCGTGCGGCGGGTCGTCGTAGAGCCGCATCGAGGGAGCGTTGTCCTCGCCTCGCAGCAGCTCCATGCAGCGGCGCGCCTTGTCGTCGGCCTCCTCGTGGCTGTCGCCGCCGAACTCCACCAGGAGCCAGCCCTTCCCGTCGGGGAGGAGGTCGAGCTCCGAGGTGTGCATTCCGAGGATCTTCATGTCGTCGACCAGCACGTCGTCCACGCCCTCGAGGCCGGTCGGGCCGAACTCGAGGATCTCCGGCACGTGGTCGGCGGCGTGGTAGACGTCCGGGTAGCCGAGCACCAGCAGCGAGCGCGCGGGCGGGCTCGGCACCAGCCGCACTGTCGCCTCGAGGACGGTGGCCAGCGTCCCCTCGCTGCCGCAGAGCGCCCGCGCCACGTGAAAGCCGTTCTCGGGCAGCAGCTGGTCGAGGTTGTAGCCGGACACGCGCCGCGGGATGTCCGGGTAGCGCTCGCGGATCAGGTCGGCGTAGCGGTCGCGCAGGTCGCGCATCCGGCCGTAGATCTCGCCGCGCCGGCCGCCCTCGGCCACGATCCGCTCGAGCTCCTCCTCGCTCGTCCGGCCCACCCGCAGCCGCACTCCGTCGTAGGTGACGATCTCGAGGTCGTGGAGGTTGTCGGCCGTCCGGCCGGCCATGATCGAGTGGGTGCCGCACGAGTTGTTGCCGACCATGCCGCCGAAGGTCGCGTACTCGTGCGTCGACGTGTCGGGGGCGAAGGTCAACGAGTGTCGCTCCTCCGTCAGGTTCGAGAGCTGGTCGCGGATCACGCCCGGCTGGACCCTCGCGATCCGGCGCTCGGGATCGACCTCCACGATCTCCCGCAGGTGCTTGGAGTGGTCGATGACCACGGCCACGTTGCAGGTTTGACCGGCGAGCGAGGTGGCGCAGCCGCGCGACAGCACGGGCGCGCCGTGGTCGCGGCAGGCCGCCACGGCGGCCACCACGTCGTCCACCGTCTCCGGGATGACCACGCCGATCGGGATCTGGCGGTAGTTCGAGCTGTCGTGCGAGTAGATCGCCCGGTGGCCGGCGTCGAAGTGGACGTGCCCGCGAACCGAGTCCTCGAGGGAGCGCCGCAGCGAGTCGACGTCCACCTCGTCGGCCCCCTCCGGCCGGAGCACCTCGTGGCCGATGCCGGTGCCGTCGAGCGAGCCGTTGCGCCACGCGGCCACGGCCGGGTGCGTCCAGCGGCTGCCGGCGGTCCTCACCGGAGCTCCAGCCCCAGGCCCGGCCGCTCGGCGTCCGGGCGCAGCGCCCCGCCGACCGGCTCGAGCGCGCCCTCGAACAGCTGCCGCTCGGCGCGGACGTGGTCGGCGAAGTACTCGATGTGCACGGCGCACTCCATCGCCGCGCAGACGTGGGCCGAGATGGAGGGCGCGCAGTGCGCCGAGAAGGGCAGGCCGCGCGCCTTGCAGATCCCGTCGACGCGCAGCATGTTGGTGATCCCGCCGCAGCGCGTGACGTCCGCCTGGAGCACGTCCACGCAGCCGGCCAGCTCGCGCAGCTCCGGCAGGTCCCAGGCGTACTCGCCGGCGGCGATCGCCATCCCCGCCGGCCCGCGATCGCGGACGAGCCGCAGCCCGTCGAGGTCGTCCGAGCTCACCGGCTCCTCGAAGTAGACGATTCCGAAGTCCGCGTAGCGCTCGGCCCAGGCGAGCGCCTCCTTCGGCCGGAAGGCGCCGTTGGCGTCCACCATCAGCTCGACCTCGTCGCCCACGGCATCCCGCGCGACCCGCAGCCGCTCGGGATCGCGCTCCGGCTCGCGGCCGACCTTGAGCTTCACCCGGCCGAGGTCGCGCCAGCCCGCGAGCTGCTCGTGGAGCTCGGGGTCGGACAGGGAGGTGAACCCGCCCGAGCCGTAGACCGGCACCGCGTCGCGGAAGCGCCCGAGCAGGTCGGCGAGGCTGACCCCGAGCAGCCTGGCCTTCAGGTCCCAGAGCGCCACGTCGACGGCGGAGACGGCCATCGCCCCGACGCCCTCCCGG
>JBJMLJ010000107.1:0-3700 GCA_045805365.1 Thermoleophilaceae bacterium | reverse complement strand
TACCGGCGCTCGACTACAGCTTCCGCGGGCCCGTGCACCTGCCCGGCGACGAGGGCTACGACGCGGAGCGCGCCACGTGGGCCGGCCGCATCGACCCCCATCCGGCGATCGTGGCCGAGGCCGAGTGCGCCGCCGACGTGCAGGCGGCGGTCCTGACCGCCCGCGAGCACGAGCTGCGGTTCGCGGTCCAGGCCACCGGCCACGGCACCCACGTCCCCTCGGACGACGGCCTGCTGCTCAAGACCGGCCGCATGGCCGAGGTGCTCGTGGATCCCGATCACCGCATCGCCCGCGTCGGTCCCGGCGCCCGCTGGGGCGACGTCATCGCCTCCGCCGCCCCGTTCGGGCTGGCGCCCCTGTCGGGCTCCTCGGCGAGCGTCGGCGTGGCCGGCTACACGCTCGGCGGCGGCTTCGGCTGGCTCTCGCGCAGGTACGGCCTCGCCGCCGACAGCCTGCGACGCGCCGAGGTCGTCAGCGCCGACGGCCGCCTGCTCACGGCCACCGCCGAGCGCAACTCCGACCTCTTCTGGGCCCTTCGCGCGGGCGGCCCCAACTTCGCTGTCGTCACCTCGCTGGAGCTCGAGCTCTACCCGGTGGCCCAAGTGTACGGCGGCACCGCGCTGTTCCCGCTCGGCCGCGCCGGGGCGTTGCTGCGCCGCTACCGCGACATTGCCGCCCACCAGCCGGAGGAGCTGAACGTGTCGATCGTCGTCACGCCCGAGTCGGTGGGGATCCGCGGCCTCTACGCCGGCGCCACGGGCGACGCCATCCGGGCGCTGCGGCCATTGGTCCAGGCGGGCGGGACCCCGCTCGTGGACGAGTTCCGGACGATGGGCTACGCCGAGACCGGCACGATCGGCGGCACGCCGCCGCGGCACTTCGACCACCTCGAGCGACTCTCCGACCAGGCGATCGACGCCATCGCCGCGGCCGCCCCGAACACCGAGGCCGTCGAGGTGCGCCACTGGGGCGGCGCCGTGGCCCGCACCACCGGGCCCGCCGGCCATCCCCACCTCCCGTTCGCGGTCACGGTAAATGGCGAGACCTCTCCGGTGGCGCCCTACGCGACCGGAGCCACGTTCCTGAACTTCCTCCACGACCCGGCGCGCACCCGCGACGCCTACACGGCGGAGAACTACGACCGGCTACGAGCGCTGAAGCGGGTCTTCGACCCGGACAACCTCTTCGGCGTGACGCACAACATCCCGCCGGCACGGACCGAGCAGAACAGCGTCGCTGCCGCCTGACGCCGCGGGCCGGGCCTGGTTCCTTACCATCGACCACATGACCGTCCAACGCATGGACCACGTCGGCATCGTCGTCGACGACCTCGCGGCCGCGACCGGGTTCTTCGTCGAGCTCGGACTCGAGCTGCAGAGCGAGGGGTCGGTCGAGGGTGACTGGGTGGACCGCATCGTGGGGCTCGAGGGCGTCCGGTCGGAGCTCGCGATGATGCAAACGCCGGACGGCCACGCACGCCTCGAGCTGGTGAAGTTCCACTCGCCGTCAGGCCCGGACGGCGACCGGCACGCTCCGGCGAACGCCCCGGGAATCCGCCATCTCACATTCGCAGTCGACGACATCGACGCCGTCCTCGCCCGCTTGCGAGCCCACGGCGCGGAGCTCGTTGGCGAGGTAGAGCGCTACGAGGACATCTACCGGCTCTGCTACCTCCGCGGCCCGGCGGGAATCATCATCGAGCTGGCGGAGCGGATCGGCTAGGCACTCTCCCTGGCCCTCCGAAACCCCAGAAAGCCCGTGGTTGCGGGGCCTTCTATGGGCCGTGAAGGACTCGAACCTTCAACCTTGAGATTAAGAGTCTCCTGCTCTACCAGTTGAGCTAACGGCCCGGCGAAAGGCGATTGTAGAAGGGCTAGTCGGCCGCGCCGGACTTGACTGCGGCGAGCGCTTCGTCGCGCGAGCCGTGGATCGGGAAGACCCGGTCGAGGCCGGTGATCTCGAAGATCTTGGTGATGTTGTCGTCGGTGCAGACGAGCGTCAGCGACCCGCCGGCGGGGCGGAGGCGCTTCACGCCGCCCACCAGCACGCCAAGGGTCGTGGAGTCGATGAAGGTGGCCTGGGAGAGGTCCACCACGATCTGCTTCTTGCCGGACTCGATCAACTCGACCATACGCTCCTTGAACTCCGGCGCCGTATAGAGATCGATCTCGCCACCGAGCTCGATGACGTGGGTGGAGTCGTCGATCTCCTGGTCCTGGATGTGGAAGTTCACGCTTCTCCTAGTCGGTCGTGTCTCGCGCCAGCGCTTTGCGAGTCAGAGAAATCTAGCCGCCGCCCTGGGTCTGCGTCTGCGTGGCCGCCTTCTTGAGCTGGTCGGCCTGGAGCTTTACCTGCTTCCGCTGGTCCTTGGGCGCGAGGTCGACGGCCTTGATCGTGGCCAGGTTGGCCGTGCGCGTGTCGCCCGCGAGCGCCGCGTATTGGACGAGCTGGAGGTAGTCCGACGGGTCGTTCGACGCCTGCGCGACGAGCTGGATCGCCGCCTCGGCCTCCTTTGGCTTGCTCAGCGCGCCGACCGAGTAGACCTGGAACGCGACCCGCGCGAGCGAGGGATCGGGGTTCTTGGTCGAGCTCAGATAGCGCTGCCAGTACCTGGCGGCGTTCTGGAGGTCGCCCTGGGCCGACTTCGGGAAGCTCGTGTCGGACGCCGAGGTCTGCGAGGTCGCGAGCTGGTAGTAGTCGCGTACGAGCTCCTTGAGCGCGGCCTCGCTGCCGGCGGCGGCCCGCTTCTGGTCGCGGTCGATGCGCTTCTTGATCGCGCCGTTGCCGCCGCCTCCGCCGCCGCCCTTGAAGGCATCCAGCAGGCCGCCGGAGACGCTGCCGCCGATGCCGAAGAAGATGAGCCCCCCGCCCATGAGCAGCGCGAGGCTGAGATACGTCACCTGCACCGCCCGGCGGCGCTTGCCTCGAAGGTCGAACAGCATGAACTTGGGCGAAGGCTAGCTACGAGCCCTCCGCCGACGCCACCTGCCCCTCGACGTCCTCCGCCGGCCTGCCGAGGAAGCGTCCGAGCAGGATGCTCAGCTCGTAGAGCGCATAGATCGGGGCCGTCTCAATGAGCATCGACACGGGGTCGACCGTCGGCAGCAGCATCGCGAGTACGGCGGAGCCGAGGAAGGCGTAGCGGCGGTTCTTGCGCAGCGTCTCGAGCGAGACGACGCCCAGTCGCATCAGGGCGAGCAGCACCACCGGGACCTGGAAGCCCAGCCCCATCGCCAGCATGGTGAGCGTCGTGAAGCTGTAGTAATCCCGCGCGCGGATCTGGGTGTTGAACTCGTCCGCGTTGAAGTGCAGCAGGAACGTGATCGCCGGCGGCAGCACCACGAAGTAGCAGAACACGACGCCCGCGATGAAGAGCAGCGGGACCATCATCAGGAGCGGCAGGGCGATGCGCCGCTCCTGTGGGCTGAAGGCGGGCAGTAGGAAGGCGTAGATCTGATACAGCACCACGGGCAGGGCGATCACGATGGCCGCGTAGCCCGAGTTGGTGATCGTCGTCATGAACGGCTCGGTGACGCCGAACGTGATCGGCTGCGTGTGATCGGGCAGCGGCCGGTTCAGGATGTCGAGGATCAGGTGGTTCTGCCAGAGGCAGAGCCCGAAGGCCACGGAGAAGGCGAGCAGCGCGACGACCAGCCGCGAGCGGAGCTCGTCGAGGTGATCGATGACCGAGAGCCGGTCC
>JBJMLJ010000106.1:0-4361 GCA_045805365.1 Thermoleophilaceae bacterium | reverse complement strand
GATCCGCAACGAGGGTCCGGTAGGCGGTCCGGGCATGCGCGAGATGCTCGGCGTGACGGCGGCGCTCGTGGGGGAGGGGCTCGGCGACTCGGTGGCCCTGCTCACCGACGGCCGCTTCTCGGGGGCCACCCACGGCCTGATGGCGGGTCACGTGGCACCGGAGGCGCCCCGCGGCGGTCCGATAGCCGCCGTCAGGGACGGCGACACGATCACCTTCGACGTGGCGAACCGCGAGCTCCGGCTCGAGGTCTCCGACGACGAGCTGCGGCAGCGGCTGGACGCCTACGAGCCTCTCGCCCCGAAGTACCGGAACGGCGTGCTCGGCAAGTACGCGCAGCACGTCGGCTCGGCCGCCGAAGGCGCCATCACCACCTAGGCGGTCCCTCCGGCGCCGCGGTCGGCGCCCGCAAACGAGACGAGTGGCCATTTACCGGGTCTATAGGCCCGGTAACTGGACACGGGTCGCCGGCCCCCGCCGAGCGCGCCGTCCGCGCCGCCGGCCACCGCCCCGCCGCGTCGTCCTGCGCCGCGCCTCCGGCGGCCGCTCCGCCCTTGACGCCCGATAGCTAACGATATATCGTTATGTATCGAAGGCATATGAGAAAGGAAGACCCATGACACACGCACACGCATACGGACCGCCGGGCTTCAGGGGCCTGCTGGCCATGAGCGGCGGACGCGGCCGCGGCCGGCCAGGCGGCGGCCGCCACGCCGGCCCCGGCTTCGGGCCCTGGGGAGGACCACCCTTCGGCGGACCGCCCTTCTGGCGCCGCGGCCGGCGCCCGCGCGGCGACGTTCGCGCCGCAATGCTTCTCGTCCTCGCCGAGGAGCCGCTCAGCGGCTACGGGCTGATGCAGGAGATCGAGAACCGGAGCGAGGGCGTCTGGCGCCCGAGCCCCGGCTCGGTGTACCCGGTGCTCGCCCAGCTCGAGGACGAGGGGCTGATCCGCGCCGAGGAGCACGACGGCCGCAAGCGCTTCGTGCTCACCGACGACGGCAAGGCCTACGTCGACGAGCACCGCGACGAGCTCGGGCAGCCCTGGGCGGGCCTCGGCGACGAGGTCGGCGAGGGCCGGCTCGAGCTCCGCAGCCAGATCGGCCAGCTGGCGGCGGCCGTCCACCAGGTGGCCGCGGCCGGGAACGACGAGCACATCGAGCAGGCCCGAAAGGTCCTGGACGACGCGCGCCGCTCCCTCTACCGCATCCTCGCGGGCGACAAGAGCGACTAGGCGACCTGGCTCTCGCCCTCGACCGGCTCCGCCGCCTCGGCGGGGCCGGTCTCGGCGAGGAAGTCCGTCAGCACGTCGTTGAAGGCCGACGGCCGCTCGAGCATCGGCACGTGGCCGGTGTCCTCGAGGACGAGCTTGCGGCTGTCCGGGATGAGCCGCTCGAACTCGGCGGCGTCGCGGACGGAGATGATCGAGTCCTCCTCTCCCCAGAGGATCAGCGTCGGGCAGCTGATCTCGGGGAGGCGGTCGCGGAAGTCGTAGACGAGGTTGGCCCGCAGGGCGTCCTGGAAGCCGGGCTTGCCGACGCCCTTCAACATCGACTCCCAGGCGAGGTCGGGAGCGAGCCGGCTCGGATGGCGGGCGACGAGCGACAGCGCGATGTGGCGCGTCACGGGCCGGCGCGCCATCTGGCGGTGGCGGACGGCGGTGTAGGCGGTGATCGCGGCTGCGACCCGGCCGGTCAGGAGCGCCGGCGCGCGATAGACGTTGGCGCTGCTGATGCCGGCCGCCGAGACGAGCACCATCCGCTCGACGCGCTCCGGGTAGCGGATTGCCACCTCGGAGGACACGAAGCCGCCCATCGAGTTGCCGACCAGGACGATGCGGCCGAGGTCGAGGTGCTGGCAGAGCGCCTCCACGGTGCGGGCGTAGTTGGAGATCGTGATGTCGGCGCGTGGCATCTCGGAGAGACCGAAGCCCGGCAGGTCCAGCGCGATGGCGCGCCGCTCGAGCGCGACGCGCGGCAGGTTCTCGAGCCAGTTCTGCCACTGGCCGCCGAGCCCGTGCACGAAGACGACCGGCTCGCCCTCGCCCTCGCCGACGTCCACGTAGTTGACGGTCGAGCCGTGGATGTCCACGCGGTTCAGGTGCTTCGACCAGTCGACGTCACGCCAGCTCGGCTGGGCGGTGACGCCGTACCCCTCGTCTGCCTCGCGCGCCCGCCACGGCGTGGTCGGACGCGCCGAGGAGGCGAATACCCTGGCCATTCCCCTTAACGCTACATGTCCCGCATCGCTCTAGACATCGATTCCACGCTGCACCACTACTGGGACCTGCTCCAGCGCGTGGCGCGCGAGCGCTACGGGGTGGACCTGCCCTACGAGGAGCAGCGCGACTGGGGGATCACGGCGCTCGAGCGCGACGCGCTGATCCACTGCGTCGAGGAGACCCACTCGGACGAGAACATCGAGGCGGCGGTCCCCTACCCGGGCGCGGTCGAGACCGTCCGCGACTGGCACGACGCCGGCCACTGGATCCACGTGACGAGCCACCGCCGCCAGAGCACCGGGCCCGCCACCGCCCGCTGGCTCGAGGCGATAGGCATGCCCTACGACGACCTCCACTGCTCGTTCGACAAGGTCAGTCGCTGCGTCGAGCTGAACATCGACGTCCTGGTCGACGACAGTCCGGTGAACATCGCCCGCGCGCGCGACAACGGCATCCTGGCGGCGACGATCATCCACCCCTGGAACGAGGAGCTCGTGGAGGAGGACGGCGTGATCGGCGGCCGCGACTGGGACGAGCTACGCCGCAGGCTCGAGCCGGTCCTCGAGGCCTAGTCGACGGACCGACGCCCTGACCGCCCGCTCGTCGGCGAGCACGAAGGCGAGCGCCTCGACGCAGCCGGAGTCGAACGCCGTCCCGGCCTCGCGCGCGAGGAGCTCGAACGCCTGCGCCTCGGTCCACGCCGACCGGTAGACGCGATCGGAGACGAGCGCGTCGAACACGTCGCAGACGGACAGGATGCGGGTCTCCCGGTCGAGCTCCGGGCCGCCGACTCCGCGCGGATAGCCCTTGCCGTCGAGGCGCTCGTGGTGGTCGAGGACGAGCCCCCGGACCTGGCCCGAGAAGCCGCCCAACTCGACGATAAGCCGCTCGCCGTCGGCCGGGTGGAGCGCGATCGCGTCGCGCTCCTCGCCGGTCAGCGGGCCGGGCTTCTTGAGGATGGCGTCGGGCGTCGAGAGCTTGCCGATGTCGTGCAGGAGCCCGCCGATGGCGAGGTCGCGGAGCCGGCCGGGGGAGAGGCCGACCCGCTCGCCGAGCTGGACCGCGAGCATCGCGACCCGACGGGTATGGCCCTCCGTGTACTCGTCCTTCTCGGCCAGGCGCACCATCAGCGCCCGCACGCGCGGCCCGAGGAAGGCCTCCTCGCGGGCCACGAGGTCGGCGGCGCGGAGGTCGCCGGTCAGCGGGCGCGACTGGGCGTCGCGGTGCAGATCGAGCGCCACCGGGCCGCCGACGAGCACGACCCCGGCGATCTCGAGCGCGTGGCCGAGCCACCAGGTCCAGCCCCACGGCTTGTCGAGCAGCTGCGGGATGAGGGCGACGCCGAGCCAGACCGTTCCCACCACGACGAGCAGGTCGGCGAAGCGGCGCGTGAGGGTCCAGGTACGGACGGCCCGGACGGCGAGGTTCGCGAAGAGGGCGAGGCTGACGACGAGCGCCGCGACGGCGATCGGCCCGCCGGGCTTGGGCAGCTCCGGCACGGCACTGGGCATCGCGAGGCCGAGCGCGCCGAGGGCCAGGATCGTGGTCAGGAGGGCGGCCTCCAGGGCCAGCAGCGGCCGGACGCTGCTCGGCCGGCGCATCGGGGCGGCGGCGGCGACGGCGAGCACGATGGCGCCAACCGGAAGCGCGGCGGCGCCGGCGAGCGCGCTCAGGCCGTCGTTCTCCCCGACGAGGATGTCCTCGGTGGCCAGGCCGTGCACGGCGAGCAGCCCCCCGGACATCGCGGCGAACGCGGTGCCGACCAGCACGGCGCGGCCGTCGCCACGGCGGGCGCCGACGACCGTGACCGCGATGGCGGCCCAGCCGGCCATCGTCGAGACGGCGGCGATCGCGATGAAGTGGGTCGTGTAGCCGAAGGGCGCCTTGCCGGATCCCTCGAGCGAGTGCAGGATCGCGACTGGGAGCGCGGCGCTGGCCGCGACCATGAGGAGCACCGAACCCAGCCGGGCACGAAGCGCGCGCTCGATCACATAGCGCTTATCGGCCGGAGGCGAGCGCGCCGTTAGGCCGCGTAACCGAATCTTTCCAGCAGGGGGATCTCGTGGATCTGGGGCGGCTGGAGGTGATCCCAGAGGATCCCGCTAGGCCGCTCGTAGGCGCCGTCCACCTCGATCACCGCCCGCG
>JBJMLJ010000105.1:0-3478 GCA_045805365.1 Thermoleophilaceae bacterium | reverse complement strand
GCCGGGATCTCGAGGTCGAAGTTCTCGAGGGCGAGCGTGCCGTCGTCGTAGCGCTTCGTCAGTCCGCGCAGCTGGAGCGCGGGGGCGGTGTCCCTGAACACCCCGTCAACGCTAGCGACGGCTCCGCGGCGCCCGGAAGCGCACGTGGACGTGGTCGTCGTGGAAGACGAGCGGCTGGACGATCCTGGGCGGGCCGGTCAGGCTGAGGTCCGGGCCGACGAAGGCGTACTTGGCGCCGGCGCGGACGAACAGGTCAACCAGCGCCTGGGCGTAATCGAGGTCGACCTGGTCGGGGTTCGCCGAAGCGCGCTCCTCCTCGTCGAGCCGCGGGTAGTAGACGTCGACGTCGGTGCCGTTCTGGTGGGAGCCGTGGCCGAGCCCGCCGAACTGCTCGCCGAAGGCACCGCCGCGGGGGCGGCTGAGGTCGCCGATCCCGACTCGGGGCGCGTCCGGGTAGCGCAGGCGGAACTTCCTGAGCACCCGCAGCACCTTCCTGATCGTGAAGTCGCAGGAGTAGCGGCGCCACCAGCGGTTCGGCTTGCGCCGCTTGACCGGGTCCCAGGTGAAGAAGTCCTGGCCCTCCACGGGCAGCCGCGTCCCGCGGACCAGCCGGCCCTGCCACGGCTTGCCCACGACCTTGCAGCGGTGGTAGTGGATCGGCGGGTAGCTCGGCGGAGGCGGCCCCGATGGCACGTCATCCGCCCATCCCGTGCCGACACCGGCAGCGAGGGTGGCGAGGAGGGTGACGAGGAACGTTGGGGTACGAGGCATGCGCGTGGGGGTCCGTCACATTGCGGCGACATATCCGCCGGAATGTCGCGGACCCCTGTGGGCCGAGCCGCCTTGTCAGCCTAGAGCGCGACCGTAGTGGCGTTCGTAGTAGTCGCGGTACTCGCCGCTGCGGATCGGCCCCCACCACCACTCGTTCTCGCGGTACCAGTCGACGGTGCGCTCGATGCCCTCCTCGAACTGCACGCGCGGCTCCCAGCCGAGCTCCGAGCGCAGCTTCTCGGACGAGAGCGAGTAGCGGCGGTCGTGGCCGGGGCGGTCGGTCACGTACTCGACCAGCGACTCGTCGCGGCCGGTCAGCGCGAGGATCCGCTTGACCACCTCGATGTTCTCGAGCTCGTCGGGGCCGCCGGCGTTGTAGGCCTGCCCGGGCCGCCCCTCGAGCAGGACCTTGTGGATCGCTCCGCAGAAGTCCTCGGTGTAGAGCCAGTTGCGCACGTTGCGGCCGTCGCCGTAGACCGGGAGCGAGTCGCCGTGGAGCGCGTTGAGGATCATCAGCGGGATCAGCTTCTCCGGGTACTGGCGCGGGCCGTAGTTGTTCGAGCCGCGGCAGATCACCGCGTCGATCCCGTAGGTGTGGGCGTGGGCGGAGACGAGCAGGTCGCCGGCGGCCTTCGTCGCCGAGTAGGGCGAGGATGGGTCGAGCGGCGAGCCCTCGGTGAACGACCCCGAGTCGATCGAGCCGTACACCTCGTCGGTCGACACCTGGAGATAGCGGCCGACGCCGAGCTCGCGGGCGGCGTCGAGGAGCACGCTCGTCCCGATCACGTGGGTGCGGGCGAAGTCCTCCTGGTCCGCGATCGAGCGATCGACGTGCGACTCGGCGGCGAAGTTGACCACGGCTTCGCAGCCGGCCATCGCCTCGCGGACGGCGGCGGGATCCTCGATCGCGCCGACAACCAGCTCGACGTCGAGGCCCTCGAGGTTCTCGCGCCGGCCCGCGTAGGTCAGCTTGTCGAGCACGACGACCTCGTGCTCCTCGCGCGCCAGGCGGACGTAGGTCGAGCCGATGAAGCCGCAGGCCCCTGTCACGAGCAGCTTCACGCCGGCAGCGCCTCCCGCTCGCCGAGATAGCGCTCGAGCCCCTCCTGCCAGGTCGGCAGCTCGATCCCGCGAGTCGATCTCAGCACCGAGTACGCCGGCCGCCTCGCCGGCAGGGGGTACTCGGCTGTGGTGATCGGCTGCACCTCACACTCGACGTGCGCCCGGCGGAAGATCTCCCGGGCGAAGTCGCACCAGGAGCACTCGCCGGCGCCGGCGAGGTGGTGAATGCCGTAGTCCTCGGAGGCCGCCAGGCGGACGATCGCCTCGGCGAGATGGCCGGTCCAGGTGGGGCAGCCGATCTGGTCGTTCACGACGCTCACCTCGCTCCGCTCCCGCCCGACCCGCAGCATCGTGGCGGCGAAGTTCCTGCCGTGGCTGCCGAACAGCCACGACGAGCGGGCGATGAAGTGGCGCGGCCCCGCCCCCGCGGTCGCGGCCTCGCCCGCGAGCTTCGACTCGCCGTAGGCGGACAGCGGCGCCGGCCGGTCGTCCTCGACGTACGGCTGTCCCTTGGCGCCGTCGAAGACGTAGTCGGTGGACAGGTAGACGACCTGGGCGCCGGCCCCGGCGGCCGCGGCGGCCACGTTTCCCGCGCCGTCGCCGTTGACCCGTCGCGCCTCCTCGGGATGCTCCTCGGCCCCGTCCACGTCGGTCCAGGCGGCGCAGTTGACCACGGCGTCCGGCGCGGCCCCACGGATCACGTCGCGCGTGGCGGTCGCGTCCGTGACGTCGAGCTCGCGGCGCGCCGGCGCGACCACGTCGTGCCCGGCGGCGCTGGCCGCCTTCACGAGGTCCCGGCCGAGCATTCCGCCGGCTCCGCAGACGAGGATCTTCACGGGGTCAGCCTTGCAGACGTAAGCCGGCGCCCGCCACGTTTCCGTAGCGATCGCGGGCGTGGCCGCCGGCGATGGTGACCGGCACGCCGGAGGGGGCGGGCACCGAGAAGACCGTCCCTCGCCGGCGCCGCACCAGCACGCTGCGCGAGCCGACGGTGAAGCGCACCGCGCCCCCGGTCGCGCCGGGCGGGCGCCAGGTGAAGTCGCGCTGGTAGATCGCCGGCGGGTAGTCCAGCGTGACGCCGACCCGGCCCGCGCCCGCCGACACCCGCCGCAGGTGGAGCCGGTTGCTCGCGACGACGTTGAACCTTCGCGAGGCCAGGCGGTAGCGGTTCGCCAGCACGACGATTCGATAGACGCCCCGGCGTGCGCTGAGCGGAACCTCCCAGACGGCGTCGTAGCGGCCCGCGTCGTCCACGCGCCAGACGATCTGGAGCCCGAGATCGCTCGTCACGTCGCGCCAGCGGCGCCGGACCCGTCGCTGGATCCGTACGAAGCCCCTGCCGACCGGCCGGTCCAGGCCCTCGCGGCCGCCCTGCCAGGCGAGCTGCGCGTGCTGGAGCCTGCCGACGCTCGGCGCCGGCTGCCCGACGATGCTGCCGTGCCCCGCGCCGCTGCCGTAGGCCCGGGCGTCGGGCTTGATCCCGTTGGTCGGGTCGAAGGCGTAGGGGGTCGGCGCCGCCTGGCCGCGCACGAGGCGGCTGGCCAGGCTCGCCAGCTCCTGGGTGAAGAACGGTCCCTCGAGGCGGCCGTAGATCGTCGATCCGCCCTCGTAGTGCTGCTGGTCGTACTCCTCGGGGGTGGTGACG
>JBJMLJ010000104.1:0-10406 GCA_045805365.1 Thermoleophilaceae bacterium | reverse complement strand
CCGCGTCCTGCCGATCGGCGGCGTCAAGCAGAAGGTGCTGGCCGCCCACGCGGCGGGGCTCACCGAGGTGATCCTGCCCGAGCGGAACCGGCCGGACGTCGACGAGGTGCCGGAGGAGGTCCGCGAGGCGATGACCTTCCACCCCGTGATGACCGTCGGTGAGGTGCTCGAGCTGGCGCTCGAGGAGTCGCGCGCCGAGGCACTGCGCGAAGCGGCGTAGCACCGATTAGTCCGTGGCCACTCGCCGGTCTTATCCGGCGAGATGACCACGGCCACTCCCACCCCGGTTCGGCGCCGCTCCCCGCGGCAGCTGCCCCTGCTGGACGCCGTGGTAGTCGGTGGCGGGCCGGCGGGCCTCAGCGCGGCACTGGTACTGGGGCGGGCACGCCGGCGCGTGGTGGTGCTCGACACCGGCCGTCCGGCCAACGCGCCCTCGCACGCCGTCGGCGGGCTGCTCGGCCAGCGGGGCGTCAGCCCGGCCGAGCTGCGCCGCTCCGGCCGCAAGCAGCTCGCCGAGCATCCCGATGTGGACGTCCGCGAGGACGCCGTCGTCGACGTCGATGCCGCCGCCGACGAGCTCACCGTCAGGCTCGGCGAGGGAGACGCCGTCCGCGCCCGGACGCTCGTGCTCGCGCACGGACTCCGTTACGACCCGCCCCCGCTGCCCGGCATCCGCGAGCTCTGGGGCCGCTCGGTCTTCCACTGTCCCTTCTGCGACGGCTGGGAGGTCCGCGACCTGCCCCTCGCCGTCCACGGCAACGGTCACGAGGCGGCGCGCTCCGCGCTGGTCATCGCCGGATGGAGCCGCGACGTCGTGCTCTGCACCGACGGCCCGGCTCGCCTCAACGGCGAGCGGGCACTGCTGGCCGATGCCGGCGTCCGCGTGCGCGAGGAGCCGATCAGCCGACTTCGGGGCGGCGGCGGGCAGCTGCGTCAGATCGAGTTCATGAGCGGCCCACCCGAGCAGCCCGACGCGCTGTTCATCCGGACCCATCGCGAGCAGCCGAACGGCCTGGCCGACGCGCTCGGCTGCGACCTGAGTGCCGCCGGCACGATCGTCACCGACGTCGACGGCCGCACCGGCGTGCCGGGCGTCTACGCCGCCGGCGACGCGGCGACCGAGCACTCCCGCTCGGTGGCGAACGCGATCGGATCCGGGTCACGTGCCGCGTACGCCGTCGCGCTCGACGTCATGCCAGGATCTGCTGCGTGAGAGCGCTCGAGATCGACACGCCCCACGGTCCGGCCAGGGCCCACCTCCATCCTGCCGACGACCCGAAGGCGGCCCTGGTCCTCGGCCACGGCGCCGGCGGGGGTGTCGCGGCGCCGGACCTGATCGCGGCCACCGAGGCCGCGAGCTCGCTGGGCGTCAGCGTCGCGCTCGTGGAGCAGCCCTACCGCGTCGCGGGCCGGCGCTCGCCGGCTCCCGCCGGCCAGCTCGATACCGCCTGGACGGCGGTGGTCGACGAGCTGGCCGCGGGCGAGCTCGCCGGGCTGCCGCTGCTGGTCGGGGGCCGCTCCCTGGGCGCGCGCGTCGCCTGCAGGACGGTCGAAGCCACCGGGGCCGTCGCGGTCGTCTGCCTCGCCTTCCCGCTCCTGCCGCCCCGCCGCTCAGGCCCGCCGAAGAGCCGCCTGCCTGAGCTCGAGGCGGTGGAGCTACCGCTGCTCGTGGTGCAGGGCGAGCGAGACCGCTTCGGAATGCCGCCTGCCGGGCCGCGCCGCACGGTGGTGGAGGTACCGGGCGACCACAGCCTGAGGAAGGATCCGGCGGCGGTGGCGGACGCGGTGCGCGACTGGCTCGTCGGCCCGGTGCTGGGCGCGTCTCTGCAGGTCGCCTAGCCGCGCCAGGTTCGCCTCGTAGGCACTCACCCGGCTATCGCGCCGGCGGCCAGGACGACCGCCGCTCCCGCCACCGAGGCCGCGCAGGCCGCCCCGAGGGCGCGGCTGCGCACGATCGCGGTGAGCGCCACGCAGGTGGCCAGCAGCCCGCCCGACACGGCCAGCGCAGCGCCCTCGGCGTCCAGCGACGCGGTCGAGGAGTTGCTCGCGACGCTCGCCGCGGGCCGTCCGGGCGTTCGGGTCGCCGTGATCCGGCCGACGACCACGTTGGGCCCGGCTGCGCCGCTGCTCTTCGGCGGCCGCGCCTACATCTCGCTGTCGGACTTCGACCCGCCGATGCAGTTCACGTGGGTCGACGACGTGGTGACGGCCTTCGCGGCCGCGATTCACTCGCCAGCGGCCGCGGGCACCTTCAACGTCGGCGCACCGGGCACCGTCCGCGCCCGAGGTCGCGGGCATCCTCCGGGTGCGGGGGGTGCGGCTTCCCTACCGCACCCGCCGCGGGGCGGCGGCCCTATTGGACCGGCTCCGGATTCCCTCGCTGCACCCGGGCTTCGTGGACATGGCCCGCTACCCGATCGTCGTCAACAGCGCGCGGGCGCGGGACGAGCTCGGCTGGCGACCGGAGCGCGACTCCGCCGCGGCGCTGCGCAGGTTCGAGGAGACGCTCAGAACTGATCGGCGGTCTCGACCGCCTCGGCGAAGCTGATCTCCGGCGCGCCCTGCGCCCCCGACTCGCGCATCACCTGCTCGATCTCCTCGTTGCCGTCGAAGAACTGCTGGAACTGCTCCGCGCTCTCCCACTCGTCCAGGACCACGACGTGGCCGTCGCCGATCGCGAAGCGATGGTGGATGCAGCCCTGACCCTTGGCCTGGTCGGAGATCGCCGTCAGCCGATCCCCCTCCTCCGAGAGAAACTGCCGGAAGCGGTCGGTGTCGCCGCTGACCTTCATGACCATCAAGACGCTCATTCCTTACTCCTCACTCTTCGGGGTAGCTGGGTCCGATCGTAACCGCGATCTAGAGGCTGTTCAGCGGCACGCCGACGATCTTCAGCCGGCGTGACAGGCCGGTCAGCGCGAAGTCGCGGATCTCCTCGCTCGTCGCGCCGAGCGCCTTCCAGTCCGTGCCGTCGCGGTCCGGCGGGGCGAGCGCGGAGGCCACGGCCGGCAACAGCTCGCGCAGAGTGACCCGCATCCGCTCGGCGAGCTCCGGATCGCGCTCGGCGGACTCGCGCAGGAACCAGACGCCCCAGCCGATGTGACGCTGCTCGTCGTGGTGGATGTGGCTGTAGCCGTCCACGAAGCCGGGGAGCAGCTCGTTCTCCTTCAGGAAGCGGGTGATGAACTCGAAGGCGGTCAGGCCGAGCGTGCTCTCGATGATGAGGTGGTAGGTCGTGACGAAGTCGACCTTCGCCGCCGCGCTGGCTGGATCCGCCACCAGCTGGTCGTGCGCGGAGACGAGCGCCTGATCGAAGATCACCGAGAACGGCTCGCCCAGCTCCCGACGCGAGCGCGTCACGTGGGCGGCGATCGTGTCGGGCTCGGCGATGACCTCGTCCTGGACCCGCGCGTAGAACTGCATGTGGCGGGCCTCGTCGACCTGCTGCGAGGCCAGGAAGGTCGCCTCCTCCTCGGTGTCGGCGGCCATGACGAGACCGGCGAACTTGGTGGTGATCCGCTCCTCGGCGACCATCAGCGACGACAGCGCCCAGTAGACGAGGCCCTTGTCCTCGTCGCTCAGCTCGCCCTGCCACTGGTCGCGATCGGTCTCGAGGCCGATCGACCAGGGGTTCCACTGCTCTTGCTCCCAGTGGCGGTAGAGGGTCTGCGGATCGTTCAGGTGGATAGCCGTGCCCGGATGATCGCCGACCCGGCGTGCTCGTGCACGCGATGCGTCTCGCGGATCTCGATCTCCTCGAAGCCCGCCGCCTCGAGCGCCCCGCGGAACTCGGGCTCCGTCAGCGCCCCGGCGACGCAGCCCGTCCAGGCGGCCATGTCGGCCCGCGTGGCCTCGTCCATCTCGGGGTCGGCGATCACGTCGGAGACCGCGAAGCGCCCGCCGGGTCGCAGCACCCGCGCCGCCTCGGCGATCACCTTCGGCTTGTCGGCCGAGAGGTTGATGACGCAATTCGAGATGACGACGTCGACGCTCCCGTCGGCCAGCGGCATCTCCTCGATGTAGCCCTTGAGGAACTCGGCGTTGTCGAGCCCTGCCTCGGCGGCGTTCGCCCGGGCCAGCTCGAGCATCTCGTCGGTCATGTCGAGGCCGATCGCCTTGCCGGTCGGGCCCACCCGCCGGGCCGAGATGAGCACGTCGGCACCCGCGCCCGAGCCGAGGTCGAGGACGGTCTCGCCCTCGTGCAGGTCGGCTACCGCGGTGGGAACCCCGCAGCCGAGGGACGCGCTTACCGCGGCGCGGGGCACGTCCTCGCGGCTCGCCTCGTCGTAGAGCCCGCCGCCGAAGACGCCGGTCTCGTCGGCCGGGCTGCAGCAGCCGCTGCCGGATTTCGCCGCGGCGCCGTAGCGCTCGCGGACGTTCTCGCGGATGTCGGTCAGCTCAGCCATGCGGCGAGTTCCCCCAGTGCGTTTGGGATCACGTAGTAGTAGGCCCACAGCCCCTGGCGCTCGGAGCCGACGATTCCGGCCTCGCGGAGCACCTTGAGGTGGTGCGAGACGGTCGGCTGCGAGAGCTCGAACAAGGGGACGAGCTCGCACACGCAGACCTTGCCGGCGTGCTTGCGCAGCACATCGACCAGCTGGAGCCGGACGGGATCGCCGAGCGCCTTGGCGATCGACGCCATTCGCTCGGCCTGCTGGCGCTCGACATCCGGGTAGACGACGGGCTCGCAGCAGGGCCCGCCGGCGGGGCGCTTCTGCTTCGGGGCCAGCTCCAGATCGATCGCCATCTATTTGCTTATATCAATTGAAGTGAATAACGTCAATACGATGAAGTGCGCTGGAGCCTGAGCTGGATCACGGCCTGACACTGGCCCGGCGCGCGGGCGCCGAGGCGATTGCCGCCTTCGCACTCGTGTTCGCGGGGTGCGGCGCGATCGTCGCCGACGACCGCTACCGGGGCGCTCTCGGGACGGTGGGGATCGGGCTGGTCTTCGGCCTCGTGATCATGGTCATGGTCTACGCGACCGGGCACCTGTCGGGCGCCCACATCAACCCCGCGGTGACGGTCGCGTTCACGCTCACCCGTCACTTCCCCGCGCGCGAGGCCCTCGCCTACATCGGTGCCCAGGTCGCCGGGGCGAGCGCGGCGGCCTTCGTCCTCCTCGGCGTCTGGACCGACAAGCCGGCCGACCTCGGCGCGAGCGTTCCGAGCGTCGCGGCGGGGACCGCCTTTCTCTACGAGCTGGTCCTCACCGCCTTCCTGATGTTCGTGATCATGGCCGTGGCCACCGACACCCGCGCCGTCGGCGCCGCCGCGGCGATCGCGATCGGCGGAACGGTCGGTCTCGACGCGCTCTTCGGCGGGCCCGTCACCGGCGCGTCGATGAACCCCGCCCGGTCGTTCGGACCGGCCCTTGCCTCGGGCACGTGGACCGACTTCTGGGTCTACGTGGCGGGACCGCTGGTCGGGGCGGCGGCCGGGGCCTTCGCCTACCAGCTCGTGCGCGGTACGACGCCTACTCCGGCCGGTGGTGGTTGACGACCTCGACGTTGTTGCCGTCCGGGTCGAGCACGTAGGCGGCGTAATAGCCGGGGTGGTAGCGCGCGCGCTCGCCCGGCGCCCCGTTGCTCTCGTAGCCTGCCTCGGTCGCGGCCCGGTGGAAGCCCTGGACGTCGGCGTCGTCGTCCGTGGGAAACGCCCAGTGGAGGTTCTCGGTAGGCGTTCCGGTCATGACGGAGAACGAGCCGCTACTGCCCTCGAACTGGGTCCGGTCGGGCCGCTCCCTCGCCTCGAAGCCGGCGTACGGGGCGATCGTCTCGTAAAAGCGGCTCGAGGCGGCGACGTCGGCGACGCGCACCCAGATGTGGTCGATGGCGCCACCCCGGCGCAGCGAGTCGTGATCGACCGCCTCGGCGCTGTTGCCGTCGGGATCGAGGAGGAAGGCGCCGTAGTAGTCGCTCCCGTACTCGGGCCGCGGCCCCGGCCGCCCGTCGTCGGCGTAGCCCGCCTCGGTCCCCACCCGCCAGAACTCGTCGACCTGCTCGCGCGAGGGCGCCACGAAGCCGATGTGCAGCCGCCGCGTGGGCGGCTTGTCGTCGTCGGCAGCGGTGAGCTGGAAGTCCTGCCACTCGGAGAACGTCCCTGTCCGGTAGGTCCGGTCGATGCCGAGCGTGGCCAGGACGGTGTCGTAGAAGCGCTCGGAGGCAGGACGGTCGCTGACGCGGATGGTCAAGTGGTCGAACATCGACGCGACACGCTACGTGACCGCCAGGCGCGCCGACTCGGCCGGTAGGCGCCGCTCACAGACCGGGCGTGTCGAGGACCGCCTCGGGCCCGGAGCCACAGCAGATCAGCGCCGCGCGTTCCAGCCCCGCAACGCGGTCCTCGCGGGCGGCCAGCAGCTCGGGGTCGGTCCCGAGCTCCACGAACGCCGCGAGGTTGGGGTACCAGACGGCGATCACCTCGTCGTAGAGGTCGGAGTCGTCGCCGATCACGGTGCGAATCGCCGGCGCCTGCCAGAGCACGCGACCGCCGATTCGGTCGAGCACCCGCAGCGCCACCTCGGCGTAGCGGCCGTAGGCGTCGCGGCCACTGTTCGGCCGGTAGCGATTGAGGTTGAGCATCACGACGGGCTCGCGGGCGCCGCGCGAGAGCGAGGCGATCTCGACGAACTGGTCGTGGCTGGGCTCGACCGGCAGCGCTCAGCCCTCCGGCAGGTGGTCGATCACGGCGACCCAGATCTCCGTGAGCGTCCGCACCGCGGTCTCGGTTGACACCCGGGACTCACGGCCGAAGGCGTCGAGCAGGTAGGCCTCGTCCATGAGGTTGAGGGCGCGGGCCACCTCGGCGAGGTTGGCCGGCGGCTCGGCGCCGCCCAGCCGCTCGCGCAGCGCCTCCTCGGCGAGCCCGTCGAACATGCGCCGCATGGCGCGATGGCCGGCGGCCACCTCGGGGTCACTCGCCGCCGCCTCGGCGATACCGCGCAGCAACGGACCGTGCCGCTGGTACACCGAGACGGCGGCTGAGATGGCCTGGCCGACCACTTGGCTGTCGACGCTCGTGCGGGCGAGTGCCCGCTGGGCGTCGTAGAGCTCCTCGATCGCCTCCCGGCTCGCCCGGATGAGCAGATCGGCGAGATCGTCGAAGTAGCGATAGAAGATCGTGCGGCCGAGTCCGGCGCGCTCCATCACCGCGCCCACGCTCAGCTCCTCGTAGGAGTGGCGGCGGACCAGCTCGGTGGCCGCGGCCACGATCCGCTCGCGGGTGTGCTGGCGGCTCTGCCGGGCGAGGAGCCGACGACCGGTGGGGCTCGACGAAGCTGGCATCGGACGCCAGGATACACCTCGGTTGACACGCTGTCACACGCGCTGTACGTTCGGTGTGAGTGAGCCCTCGTCGCCTCGCCGCCGCCCTCGTCCTCGCCGTCCTCCCTGCGACGGCGGCGGGCGGCGGCGCCGCGCAGGCACGCAAGGCGGGGGTCGGCCACGACCGCCGGCCCAACATCCTCGTCGTAATGACCGACGACCAGGCGGCGGCCGACGTCAAGAAGATGCCGAACGTCAGGCGCCTGCTCGCCCGCAAGGGCACGACGTTCGCCGACGCCATCGACTCCTTCCCCCTGTGCTGCCCGGCGCGCGCGACCTTCATCACCGGCCAGTACGCGCACAACCACGGCGTGGCCGGCAACTTCTACCCCTACGGCTGGTACGGGATGAAGCACCGTGCGAACACGCTCCCGCGCTGGCTCCAGAAGGCCGGCTACCGCACGGCGCTGATCGGCAAGTGGCTCAACGGCCACGGCGCCCGGGACGCCCACGGCGAGGTCCCGGTCGGCTTCAACACCTGGCGCGGGCTGCTCGACGTCTCCGCCTACGACTACTTCAACTTCGTGATGAACCGAAACGGGCACCTCAAGGCCTGGGGCGACAAGGTCTTCGCCCGCAAGCTCGTCAAGTTCGCCAACATCGAGGTCATCCCGAACCCGTCGGGCATCACCGGCGTCTTCCGCAAGCTCACCGAGCTCTTCGGGCCCGCGCCCTACCACTACTGGGGCACCCACAAGGCGAAGAACTACTCGCCGGACGTGACCGGCCGGATCACCGAGCAGCTCGTCCGCGGCGAGCGCAGGTCGAAGAAGCCGTTCTTCATCTGGTGGGCGCCGGCGGCGCCTCATCGCGAGGACGTGGCTACCACGCTCATGGGCCGGCCTGGCCGCGACCCCCGCCCCGCGCCCCGCTACTCGAAGCTGAGCCTGCGCTTCAAGCTGCCGCGGCCCAGGAGCTTCAACGAGGCCGACCTCTCGGACAAGCCGTCCAACATGACGACGCACGCGCGGATCCTGACCAGCTCCCAGATCCACCAGCTGCAGCTCGACTACGAGGGCCGGATCGGGTCGCTGCGCGCCGTCGACGACCACGTGAAGAAGCTCGTCGGGATCCTGCGCGCGACGCACCAGCTGAGGAACACGCTGATCGTCTTCGTGTCCGACAACGGCTGGCTCCAGGGACAGCACCGGATCCCGGGCGACAAGTTCCTCCCTTACGAGGAGTCGATCCGGGTGCCGCTCATCCTGCGCGGCCCGGGCATCCCCGCCCACGAGACGGTCCACGGCCAGATCTCCAACATCGACTTCGCGCCCACGCTCGTCGACATCGCCAGGGCCAGGGCCGGGCGGAAGATGGACGGGGTCTCGCTCGTGCGCACGATCCGCAACCCGAGGCGGCGCCCGAGGCGGGCTCTCGAGATCGAGGCGCTGGCGCCGCTCTTCGAGCAGAAGGTGCCGCAGAACGCCTGGGACCGGCCCTACCGGGGAGTGCGGACCGACCGCTACACGTACGTGGTCTACAAGGAGACCGGCGAGGAGGAGCTGTACGACCGGCGCAAGGATCCCAGCGAGCTCCGCAACGTCGCCGCCGATCCCGCCTACGCGGCCGTAAAGGCGAAGCTCGCCGCGAAGCTGGCCAGGCTCAACACCTGCAAGGGCCGCGCCTGCAACGTCAAGCCGTGAGGCTGATAGGTGCGAAGCATCCTGCTCTGTACAGCCCCTGGCTGTGCAATCCAGGACTGTTCGGATCCGCTCGGCGGCCGAGCTCGCGCAGACGCCCTAGTCACTTTGCGGGCGCCAGGTCGTCGCCCCGGGACGCCTTGACGCCGTAGAGCGCCGCGTCGGCGCGGGCGATCAGCGCGGCGGCTGGCTCCCGGTGGTCCCAGGTCGCGATGCCGGCCGAGGTCGTCAGCCCCGCCGGGGTGGCGGCGCGCATTCGCTCGATCACGTCCTTGGCCTCCTCGGGATCGCAGGCGGGGAGGAGCGCGATGAACTCGTCGCCGCCGTAGCGGGCGAGGAAGTCGCTCGTGCGCAGGCCGGAGCGCCAGCTCTCGGCGGCCTCGCGCAGGAGCTCGTCGCCCGCCTGGTGGCCGTGGCGGTCGTTGTAGTGCTTGAAGTGGTCGAGGTCGATGAGCGCCAGGCAGAGGTCGAACTCCTGCCTCTCGGCCCTGTCCATCTCGCGCTCGAGCTCGTCGCGCAGCCAGCGTCGGTTCGGGAGCGAGGTGAGGGGGTCGGTGTGAGCCTGGGAGTCGAGCTTCCTGACGAGCTGCTCGCGCTCGGCCTCGAGCTGCTTGCGCTCGGTCACGTCGGTCGCGCGCGAGTAGACGAGCCCGTGGTCGTGGCTGAGCTTGCTGCTCCACTGGAGCCAGCGCCAGCCGCCGTCCTTGGCCCGATAGCGGTTCTCGAACTGGGCCGTGCCGTTGGCCTCGAAGACGCGCGACGCCTCGGCCGCGGTGCGAGCACGGTCGTCGGGGTGGACGAAGTCGACGAACGGGCGCGCCAGGAGCTCGGCCCTCGTGTAGCCGAGGGTCTCGGTCCAGGCCGGGTTGACGTCGATGAAGTAGCCGCTGCCGCTCGCGGTGCAGAGCATGTCGGTGGAGAGGTCGAAGAAGCGCTGGCCCCGCTCCTCGGCGGCGCGCCGGCGGGCCATGACCGACGATGTCACGAGGGCGGTCACCGAGAGCGCTATCGCGCTCAACAGCCAGCGAGTGAGCGGCGAGTAGCCCGTCGGGTCGCCGACCTGGCTGAGCACCACGGCATAGCAGGCGAGCACGAAGGCCACGTGCATCAGCGCCGCCAGCCTCGAGAAGAAGAAGCCGCTGTACAGCGCGATCCAGAACAGCATCGTCGCGTAGATCCCCGAGGCGCGACCGCTCCAGTAGGTCGCCCCGCAGATCATGAGCCCGCCGCTGACGATGGTCGGATGCAGGACCCAACCGGGAATGTGCCGCGCCGCCGCCAGGTAGCCGATCCCGAGGACGAGGCTGACGACGCTGATGGCGAGCAGCGCCTCCTCGTTCTCCCCGCCCGGATGCGGCAGGAAGAGCGCGGTCATCCCCAAGAGGGCCCCCAGTACGAGGATCAGCCCGGCCACCCGAGCGCGCTGAGGCCTGCTCGATTG
>JBJMLJ010000103.1:0-2728 GCA_045805365.1 Thermoleophilaceae bacterium | reverse complement strand
GGGACACGAGCTGCGCTCGATGATGGACTGGATCGACCAGGAGTTCTGAGTGGAGCAGCGCGACGAGGGCTTCCTGCCTCCCGAGCCCTCGGGGCCGGAGCCCGACCTGGGCGGCGGTCAGGCGCCGCCCCAGCCGCAGCAGCCGCAGCAGCCCCCGCCCGGCTACCAGCCCCCGCCGACCTACCAGCCGCCGCCGCCCGCGTACCAGCCGCCTCCGGCGCCGCCGCCCCATCAACCGCCACCGGTCTACCAGCCGCCGGCGCCCGCGTACTACCCGGCCGGCGGCTGGCAGCCGCCCTACGCCCAGCAACCGGGAAACGGACCGGGCGTCGCGGGCTTCGTCGTCTCGGCGGTATCCGCGGCGCTCTGGCTCTTCTCCGCCGGGTTCGCCACGCCCCTCTCCATACCGGGCGGGATCGTCGGCATGGTCCTGGCCCGCCAGGGCAAGCACAAGGTCGAGGACGGCGAGACGACCAAGCACAAGGATCTCGCCACGGCGGGATGGTGGATCGGGATCGCAGTCATCGTGCTGTCGGTGATCTCCACGATCGTCTGGGTCCTGATCTTCGTTCTGGCCGCCAACAGCGACAGCACCAGCTTCAACGACAACCTGAAGCAGGACCTGCAGGACTCCCAGAGCTCCGTCGTCAGGCTCGGCCTGCTGGCCGTCGCATTGGCCGCGCGGCTGTTCTCCTAGGCATAGTCGCCGCGCTGGTGGCGGCTCCGCCGGCCGAGGCACGGCGCCACCCGCCGGTCGTGCTCCTGGTCCTCGACGAGTTCCCGACCACGGACCTGCTCGGCAAGCACCGTGCGATCGACGCGCGCCGCTTCCCCAACTTCGCCCGGCTCGCCCGTGACGCCGGCTGGTACCGGAACGCCACCACGGTCTACGACACCACCTTCTCGGCGGTCCCGGCGATCCTCGAGGGGAGGGTCCACCGTTATCGCCCGGGCGGGCTGCGGCCGCCAAGGAACAACATCCTCAGCCTGCTCGCTCACCACGGCTATCGCGTTCATGCCTCGGCGGAGGCGCGGAACGTGTGCCAGCGGCGCTTCTGCGGCCGCCTGCGGTCGACTCGCTACTACCTCGTCCGCAGCCGCCTCGCGCGCCTCCGGAAGTTCATCGGCTCGATCAAGCGAACCAGCCGGCCGACGATCTGGTTCAAGCACGTCCTGCTGCCGCACCTGCCCTGGATCTACCTGCCGAGCGGGAAGCAGTACATCCGCGGCTTCGTGCCCGCGATCCGCGGGATCAACAGCGAGGAGGGCGTCTTCGACCCGACGCTCGAGCGTCTCTCCTACCAGCGCCACCTGCTTCAGGTGACGGCGGTGGACAGGGAGCTCGGCAAGCTCCTCGACCGGCTGAAGCGGACCCGCATGTACGACCGCACCCTCCTCATCGTGGTCGCGGACCACGGCATCTCCTTCCGCGTGGGGGAGCGCGACAAGCGGGTGGTCACACGCGCGAACGTCCAGGGGATCGCGCCGGTTCCGCTGTTCGTGAAGCGCCCGCACCAGCGGCGGGGACGGGTCAGCGGCGTCTACGCGCGCAACTCGGACGTCGCGCCGACCATCGCGCGCGTAGTGGGAGTCCACATCCCCTGGGCGACCTCCGGCCACTCCGTCTGGTCGCGGGCGGTCCGGGGGCGCCACACCATCCACGTGGGGAGCCGGCTGCCGCACGTCAATGCGATCCGGATCTCGCTCGGCCACTTCCAGGCCCGCTGGACCAGGTTGATCCGTAACACCCACGGGCTCTTCGGGATCGGCTCGCTCGCCCGGCTGTTCGCGATCGGCCCCGCGCGGCGGCTGATCGGCCGGCAGCTCGCCGGGCTGCGGATGGCCCGGCCGGGCCGCTACCACGCAAGCATCCTGCGCCATTCCCACATCTGGCACGTGAAGCGGCACTCGCGGTTCGTGCCCGCCCTCGTGTCCGGATACATCCGCGGCGGCCGCGGCCGGCATCGGCGCTCGCTGGCCATCGCCGTCAACGGGCGCATCGCCGCCACCACGCGCAGCTTCTTCCTGCGCGGCTCGAGCCGCGAGGGCTACGCGGTGATCGTGCCCGACCACCGCTTCCACCCGGGGCGCAACCACGTCCGGGTGCTCGGCCTGGGCCGCCGGGGCAAGCGGCTCCGCTTCCGGCTGCTGGGTAGGGTCTAAGGCGATGCCCGACCCGTACCTGAAGCAGTACCTGATGACCGCCGGGCCGACTCCGTTGCCGCCCGCGGTCTCCCAGGTGATGGCGGAGCCGATGGTCTACCACCGCGCGCCGGCCTTCATAGACGTGCACGCGCGCGTGCTCGAGTCCCTAAAGCGCCTCTTCCAGACCTCCGGTGAGGTGCTCCTGTTCGCCGCCTCCGGCACCGGCGCGATGGAGTCGGCCGTGGCGAACCTGGTGCGTCCGGGCGAGCCGGTGCTGGTCGCCTCGTGCGGCAAGTTCGGCGAGCGCTGGGCGGAGCTCTGCGACGCCTACGGCGGGGCCACGGTCCACTACGAGGCCGGCTGGGGGAACAGGGTGGAGCCCGCCGACCTCGACCGCGAGCTGACCGAGCACGAGACCGCCAAGGTCGTCTTCACGAGCTTCTCGGAGACCTCGACCGGCGTGGTCCACGACGTCAAGGCGCTGGCGGAGGTCGCTCACCGCCACGGCGCGCTGCTCGCCGTGGACGCCGTGTCCGGCATCGGTGCGGTGCCGCTCCCCCAGGACGAATGGGGCGCGGACGTC
>JBJMLJ010000102.1:0-2528 GCA_045805365.1 Thermoleophilaceae bacterium | reverse complement strand
GCGTTTGGGCGATCCGCTCGGCGATCTCCTCGGCCGGGCGTGGCCTCGTCTCGAACGTCGCCGAGCGCTCCTCGATGGCGCGGTTGTAGATCTCCGCGATCGGTCGCGCGTCGGCCGGAGCCGCGGGCTCGATCACAAGGAGAGGCCCACGGACTCGAGGGCCTCTGCCTGGTTCAGATAGTCCTGAACGCGGATTACCTGGCCGTCGCTGATGGTCATGACGCTCCCGTACTTCTCGCTTAGCGAGATGCCGCTGGCCTGGGCCTGCATAGGCATGTCGGCGAGCAGCACCAGCCGGTCCCCGAGGTCGATCAACTCCGTCGGGTACAGCTTCACGCCGCCGCCCCAGACCTCGTAGGTGGCGGTGATGTAGGCGATGTAGCCGGACGGCCCGTGGTAGCTCGACTCCGTCAGCCCGGCCACGACGAACTCGCGGTAGGGGTGGTACTCCAGCGCCGGGTGGAAGCCGATGGCCGCCGCGGCGAGGTCGCCCCGGTTGTATGCCTGGATCGCGAGCCGCATCCCGCGCCAGAGCATGGCCTGGCGCAGGCGGGAGGTGGGCGGCAACAGAGCGAGAAGGCGGTTGGAAGCCGCGGCCAGCCACGGGAAGCGGATCGACATGCGCTCGTCGAGCGTCCGGCGTGAGTCCCTGCTGACCCGGAGCGGCTTGCGGACCCCCGACATCGGTCCAGTATCGCCTAGCCCCAGTACTCCGGCCGCGGCGGCTCCTCGCGCTCGACGAGGAAGTGCATGCCGTCCAGCTCGGGATCGGTCTCGGGGTGGTCCGAGCGCTGGTGCGCGCCGCGACTCTCCTCGCGCGCGAGGGCGGAGCGAGCTACGAGGCGGGCCAGCGGATAGGGATCATCGGTCAGCCGGCGCAGCCCCTCGGCGGAGCGCTCCAGGCCTCCGAGTCGCCAGAGCGCGGCGCGCGTCTCGGCCGGAGGGGCGGCCGGGAGCGGAGCGTCGGGTGCGGCGCCGGGCTCGGCGGGGGGCTCGGGCTCTCCGCATGCCGCCAGGGCCGCCCGGCGCCCGAAGACGAAGCATTCGGCCAGCGAGTTGGAAGCCAGGCGGTTGGCGCCGTGCAGGCCGCTGCAGGCGCATTCGCCGACCGCGTACAGACCGGGCAGCGACGACCGTCCGTCGAGGCCGGTGGCGATGCCGCCCATGGCGTAGTGCGCGGCCGGTGCCACCGGCACGAGGTCGCGGCGCGGGTCGATCCCGACCTCGCTGAGCGCGTTGTCGATGTTGGGGAAGCGCTCGACGTCGACCGCTCGCATGTCCAGGTGGACTGCCCGCTCGCCAGTTCGCTCCAGCTCGGCCTGGACCGCAAGCGCGACCTGGTCGCGCGGCGCCAGCTCGTCGACGAAGCGCTCGCCGTTGGTGTCGAGGAGCGTCGCGCCCTCGCCCCTGACGGCCTCGGTGATCAGGAAGCCGTCGCGCTCCCCGTCGACCGCCAGGGCGGTGGGGTGGAACTGGACGAACTCGAGGTCCGCGAGCCGCGCGCCCGCCGCGTGGGCGAGGGCGTGGCCTCCGCCGGTCGCGCCCGGCGGGTTGGTGGTCCGCGTCCACAAAGCGGCCATGCCGCCCGTGGCGAGGACCGTGCCGCGGGCGAGGACGGGCTCGACCTCGCCGCCCCGCCGCTGGGCCGTCAGGCCGATGCAGCGCCCGTCGAGCTCCCAGAGCGTCGTCGCCGCCGCCGGCTCGAGCACCTCGATTCGCTCGTCCACGGCGGCCAGGGCGGAGAGCTCGCGGGTGATCCGCCTGCCGGTGGCGCTGCCGCCGGCATGGACGACACGGCGCCGCGAGTGCCCGCCCTCGAGGCCGAGCGAGAGGTTGCCGGCGCGGTCGGCGTCGAAGTGCACGCCGAGCCGCTGGAGGTCGTGGACGCGCGCGGCCGACTCGTCGCAGAGGACGCGGATCGCGCTCGGCCGCGCGGCGTCGCGGCCGGCGGCAAGCGTGTCCTCGAAGTGGAGCTCCGCCGAGTCGTCCTCGGCCAGCGCGGCCGCGATCCCGCCCTGGGCCCAGTAGCTCGCTGTCTCGGCGAGCGGCGAGCGCGACACGAGCGCCACCCGGGCGCCCTGGGACGAGGCCGTCAGCGCCGCGTACAGACCCGCGGCGCCCGCTCCCACGACCGCGACGTCCACGCGCACCCGGGTACCGTAACGCGGTGCCCCCGGGCCTCTATTTCAGCCACCCGTCGTCGCTCGAGCACGACACGGGCGCCCACCCCGAGCGTGCCGATCGCGTCCGCGCGGTGGAGGCGGTGCTCGAGCGCGGCGACTGGCTGGGGTGGGAGCGCCGCCAGGCGCCCGAGGTGGACCTGGCCCGGGTCGAGGCCGTCCATCCGCGCTCGCACATCGACGCGGTGCGCGAGCACAGCGCCCGGGGGACGGCCTTCGATCTCGACACGCCGACGAGCCAGGGATCCTGGGAGGCCGCCCTGCGCTCGGCCGGCGGCGCCTGCGCGATGGTCGAGGCGCTGCTCGCCGGCGAGGCGCGCGCCGGCTTCTCCGCCCTGCGCCCGCCCG
>JBJMLJ010000101.1:0-7461 GCA_045805365.1 Thermoleophilaceae bacterium | reverse complement strand
TGCCGAGCGGCGTGTCGATCAGGCCGGGGTGGAGCACGTTGACCCGCACACGCGGGGCGCCCTCGACCGCCGCCTGGCGGCAGAGCGACTCGGAGGCGGCCTTCGACGCGGCGTAGGCCGGGATCGGCATCACCTCGCGTGCGGCGACCGAGCCGATCAGCACGATCGCGCCGCCCTCGTCCAGCTCGGCGATGCCGTGCTTGCAGCCGAGGAACTGCGAGCGCAGGTTGACCGCCATCACCCGGTCCCAGTCCTCGGCGCTCGTGCCGCTGAGCAGGAAGCCCTGGCCGACGCCGACGTTGAGAACCAGGCCGTCGATGCCATCGAGCGCCTCCCGCGTCTCGGCGAACATCGCGGCGACGCCGTCCTCCCCGGCGGCGTCGGCGACGACCACCGTCGCCTCGGCGCCCTCGGCGCGGACCAGCTCGGCGGTCGCCTCGGCGCTGTCCCGATTGATGTCGGGCCACCGCCACCGCCGCGCCCTCGCGGCCGAACAGGATCGACATGGCCCGGCCGTTGCCGATCGGCGGATCCTCCAGGTTGTGGTCCTCCTGGCCGCCGCCGACCACGAGCACACGCCTGCCCTCGAGACGCCCCTCGCTCCCCACGCGCCGGAGCTTAGCGAACAACCATGTTCGCCGATGCTAGGATGCCCGCCGTGCAGGAGGACAAGGTCCGGCAGCTGCCGAGGGGGCGCCACCGGCTGAGCCGGGACGAGGTGGTGGCCTCGCAGCGCGGTCGGATGCTGACCGCGATGGCCGAGGCGGTCGCGCAGAAGGGCTACGCGCGGACGACCGTCGCCGACGTCCTCTCGCGCGCGCGGGTGTCCCGCGAGACCTTCTACGAGCAGTTCGCGGACAAGGAGGACTGCTTCCTCGCGGCCTACGACTTCGCCGTGGAGGCGCTTCTCGGCTCGATCGCGGACGCGGTCGGCGACGCACCGGCGGATCCCTTCGACCGCTTCGAGTCCGCGCTGTCCGCGTACCTCGGCGAGATGGCCCGCGAGGGGACGCTCGCGCGCGTGTTCCTGATCGAGGTCTACGGCGCCGGGCCGAGGGCCGTCGAGCGCCGCGTCGCGGTCCTCGAGCGCTTCGTCGATGCCTTCGCGGAGATCCTCGCCCCGTACGCCGACCGCTTCGAGTGCGAGGCCCTCGTGGCCGCGGTCTCCTCGCTCGTCACGACGCGGGTGGCGAGCGGGCGCCTCGACGAGCTGCAGGCGCTCCGGGAGCCGCTGCTCGCGCTGGCCGGCCGGCTGCTAGCCGCGCCCGGAGATGAAGCGCGTGCTGACGCGCGCGAGCGGCTGAGCCGCGCGCGGTGAGATCCGCCTGATCGCCCAGTTCAGGACCACGTGGTGGCGCGGCACCGTGCGGATGATCTTCTTGCGGCGGATCGCGTCGACCACGGCCTCGGCCACCACGTCGGGTGACGAGCCGAAGCGCTCGTAGAAGCGCTTGATCCGCGCACGCTGCGACTCGAGCTCGCCGTCGAGGTAGGCGTCGTCGACGATCGGGGTGTTGATGAAGCCGGGGCAGATGGCGCTGACGTGGATCCCGCGCGGCTGGAGCTCCGCGTTGAGCGACTCGCTGAGCCCGACGACCGCGTGCTTCGACGTGCAGTAGGGCGCCATCTCGGCGACCGCCACGAGGCCGGCCATCGACGCGGTGTTGACGACGTGGGCGGGCCGGCCCTGGCTCAGCATCCGCGGTACGAAGTAGTGAATCCCGTGGACGACGCCCATGAGGTTGACGCCGAGCACGCGCTGCCATTCCTCGAGGCTGGTCTCGTCGACCGCTCCGGCGTGGCCGATGCCGGCGTTGTTGTGCAGGACGTCGACGCCGCTCTCCGCCGCGAACAACGCCTCCGCGAAGGCCTCGACCGCGGCAGGGTCGCTCACGTCGACGCCGTGGGCGGTGGCCCGGCCGCCGCCGGCCTCGATGTGCGAGACCGTCTCCGAGACCTTGTCCTGGTCGAGGTCGGCGGCGTGGACTGTGGCGCCGAGTCGGCCCAGGAGGAGGGCGGTGGAGCGGCCGATCCCCGAGCCGGCGCCCGTTACGACGGCGACCTGTCCTGCGAAGTCCCTGTCCGCGGAGGGCACGCGGACACGGTATCTCCTACGCGTCGACGGCGGCGCTGATGCGGTTCTTGCCGGAGCGCTTGGCGCTGTAGAGGGCGGCGTCCGCGCGCCCGAGGAGCGACTGCCGGGTCGCTCCGTCGGTGGGGTAGCTGGCGACGCCGACGCTGATCCGCAGCGCCAGCGGGAAGTTCGCCTCGGCCACGGCCAGCCGCAGCCGCTCGGCGACGGCCATCGCATTCCCCTGGTCGAGCCCCGGCATCAGCACGCAGAACTCCTCGCCCCCGATGCGGAAGACGCGATCCTCGTCGCGCACGCTCTGGCGCAGCGTCTCTGCGACGTGGCAGAGCGCGTCGTCGCCGACCTGGTGGCCGTGGGTGTCGTTGACGGCCTTGAAGTCGTCGATGTCGGCGATGGCGACGCTGAAGCGAGCCTGGCTGCCGGCCTCGGTCGCCAGCTGGAGGGTCTCGTGGAGGGCGCGGTGGCCGAGCAGCCCGGTGAGGCTGTCGTGCCGGGCCTCCCTCGCCATGCGGTCGACCAGCCGCCCATTGGCGAGGGCCGTGGCGGCGTGGGCGACTACGCCGGCGAGCCTGTCGAGCAGGTCCGAGGAGGGGTGCAGCCGCTCCGGAGCCTCGGTGACGGCGACGGTGAGGATTCCGAAGAAGCTCCCGCGGGCCGCGATCGGAACGACGACAACGGCGCGGGAGCCGAAGTCGTTCAGCAGCCGGTGGACGAAGGGATCGTCCGTGTCGTGGTCGAAGAACAGCGGCCCCGGCTGGTTTGCGGTGAGCATCTCGCCCAGGTGGAGCGTGTCCGAGGTGGTGATCCGGAGCTCGCGCAGGCGCTCGTTGCCGTCACCGGCGTGGCCGAAGGCGGCCTTGCAGACGAGGACACGCTCGGTCTCGTTCCAGACGAACACCCCGGTGCGGTCGCAGTCCACGACGGACGGCACGGCCTCGGCGACTCGCCGGGCGACCTCCTCGCTGGTGCCTGCGGCGGCCACCGCCCGTGACAGCTCGAGCAGCGCGCTCGCCTGCTCGTGCTGGCGCTCGGCCGCGTTGAGAGCGGTCGCCGTGTCGAGCACGGCAGCGGCGTAACGGGTGTAGACGTCGAGCAGCTCGCGTTCCTGGGCGAAGAAGCTCTGCTCTGTGGGGTAGACGGCCATCAGCCGGCCGTAGTGGCTGCGCTGGGAGCGGACGTCGACGATCAGCCGGGAGCCGGAGTCGTCCACCAGGTCGGCCTCGAGGAGGCGCTCGGCCTCCTCCATCACGTCGTTCTCGGCGAAGCCGCGGTGATGGACCCGCAGCGGCTCTCCGGGACCCAGCCGCACGGCGAGCAGGTAGCGGGGCGCGCGGACCGTGGTCGCCGCCCTCTCGGTGATTCGCCCGAGCGCACCGTCCAGGTCCTCGCCGGAGATCAGGTCGCTCGCCGTGGCGTACACGTTCTCGAGGTGCTGCGACATCGCGACCAGCTGCGCCTCGAGGGCGGTGACCAGCTGCTGCGGGTCGGACGCTCCCTTGGCGAGCTCCTCGTCCCAGGTGACGGTGTAGAGACAGGCGGCCGCGCCGTCAACCTGGCACTCCGACTCCTCGACGGTCGCAGGGGGCAGCCCGAACAGGACGGCGGGCTGTGACAGGAGTCCGGCGGTCCAGTTGCAGAGGTGGCGGTGGCGCTTGAAGCCGGGGCGGGCGTAGGCGCGGACCACGGCCCGGCCCGGCTCGACCTCGACAGGCTCCATGGCGGTAACGGTGCTGAACTTGGTGACCGTCACCGCGATCTGCTGAAGGATCGCCTCGGGGGACCCCTGCGATCGCAGCAGGGTCGCGACGGAGGTCCCGGCGTGCTGGCTCACGAGGTCCTCGCCGACGCGCCTGCCGACGTCCGGGTCGTCCGTGAGCTGGGCGGCCGCCTCGAAGAGGGCGGAGGCCTCGTCGTAGGAGATCCAGTTGCCGGTGTCCTCGAGGTAGGCGGGCGTGCGCGACGAGCCGGCCTGCCTCAGCAGTGCGGCCACGCCCTCGTCGCTTAGCTTGGAGCGGACGCGCCTCACCAGAACGCTCGACATCGAGCAGCCAACCTGGCCAGGCTGCGCCCCCTGCTCAGTCTGCGCAGAACCCATCATCTGTCTAGTCGGCGGCTTGTGCGCGATTCTTGAGCCCCGGGGCAACCGTTCGACAGCTCAAGGGTCGTCGCCCACGGGCCGATGGAAGTCGCATGCGTGGGGGCTCTTGGCTGTTCCCCGACGGGGTGGATCGCGAGCGCATGCTCGAGATGGACGCCCACCTGCAGCCCGTGCGGCGCGCCGTCTTCGGGGTGCTCGGGGTCGCGCTGATCGCCTCGGGACCCTGGCTCGGGTGGTGGACCCTGGCTCCGCTCGCGATGGCGGTGGTGGCGTTTCGCGTGGCCGACAAGAAGATGGCCGGCACGAAGCGGCCCGAGTACGCGATGTTTGCGGCCTGGAGCTCCTCGCAGGTGATCATGGCCGCCAGCGTCGCGCTGTCGGGCGGGCCCAAGGTGGCCACGATGTCCTGGTTCGCCATCCCGGTCCTCACGCTCGGCTCCCGCTTCTCCGAGCGCGGCATCGCCGTCGGCGTGGGCTTCACCCTCGTCTTGATGAGCGCGGTCGCCTTCGGGGTCGACGCCGGGGCCGTGATCGACAGCCCGCCTCGCCTGCTCGCCCCCGCTGCCCTGGTCGTCTGCGTGGCGATGTTCCAGACCGTGCTGATGCGCTCCGACGTGAAGTACCGCGCCCAGGCCGTGATCGATCCGCTCACCGGCATGCTGAACCGCAAGGCGCTCGACCAGCGCGGCGCCGAGCTCGAGCAGCAGTCGCTGATCACGGGGCAGCCGATCGGCCTCATCGTCGGCGACATCGACCACTTCAAGCGCGTCAACGACTCGCACGGGCATGCGGCCGGGGACGGGGTCCTGAAGGACGTGGCCTACGAGATGCGCAAGCAGCTGCGCGCCTTCGACCTCTTCTACCGGATCGGCGGTGAGGAGTTCCTGATCCTGCTTCCCGGCGCCGATCTGAGCCGCGCCGCGTTGCTCGCCGAGCAGCTTCGTGAAGCCATCGCGGCCGAGCCTCGGGGAGGCCACGCCGTGACCATGAGCTTCGGGGTCGCGGCGTCCACCGCGGAGGCCGGCTTCAAGTACGCGGCTGTCTTCGCGGAGGCCGACGGCCGGCTCTACGAGGCCAAGCGAAGCGGGCGCAACCGCGTCTTCCCGGCCGTGGGCGAGCCGGCCGAGCCCACGCTAGCGGCGCCAGCCTGAGAAGCTGGCGCCGGTCCAGCCGGCGCCGGAGCCCCCCGGTGCCGGGCCGAGGCCGCGGCCCCCGTAGACGACCGCCCCATGGCTGTCCTGGTAGGTCTGCCAGGGGATCGTGTTCGCCTGATCGACGCCCGGCTTGGTCCAGTCGCAGACGCCGGTTGGGAAGGCCTTCTCGAGCTGTGCCCACTGGTCGTCGCTGAACTCGACGGGGTAGTACTCGGAGCGCCGGAGCGGCTTCAGCGCGCACTTGTTCTTGTCGGTCTCGATCCCCTCTCCGGCGACCATCGCCGGGGTCGAGAAGCGCGTCTGGAGCTCCTTCAGCTCGCACACCGGCCCGACGCCGGGCAGCGAGACCTTCTCGACGCCGTCGATCTGGGAGCAGCGATCGACGATGTCGCTCGGGCGGTCCTCGGCGACCTTCTGCTCGAGCGAGACGCTGCGCGTGTCGGCCTCGACCTTGGTCAGCCAGTGATCCATCGCGATCAGGCCCTCGGTGGCGTAGCTCGGGTCGCCGATCAGCGGCGCCTGCCCGAACCAGATCACTTGGTTGCGCGGGAAGTGGCCCTCCTGCTGCTCGAGCCTGGCGCGGACCGTCCACGAGCGGTAGGTGTCGTGGAAGGCGCCGGGGTCAGGCCCGCGGAGGTCGATGATCGGCACGGAGGTGAGGTTGTTGGTCTCGTTGACGCCGCCGCTCCGGTAGACGTTGCGAAGCGCCGGCTCGGTCGAGTCGCTGCGCTGCGGGGTCGGCTTGATGTCGACGTCGAAGCCGCCGGCCTTGGCGTTCAGGTCGACGAACTGCTCCGGCGTGATCTGTCCCTTCTTCAGGGCATCGAGGCCCCACTGGACGCCGACGTCGCCGAGCGGCAGGCCCGCGAACCCGTGGCCCACCTTCTTCTCGGCCGCACCCCAGACGCTCGGCGGCCGCGGCCCGAGGACGTTGATCATGTAGTCCGCCAGGTCGCAGCGCACGCCGTCCGGATTGGTCTGCGCGTTGTAGTCCTGGTCGGCCGGCACGCCCGCGCAGCCGTCGTCGGGCACGCCGAGGTCGGTCCAGTAGACGGAGTCGAAGACGATCGAGTTGACGTGGTTCGGGTGGCCCTCCACCGCGGCGATGTCTGCCGGAGTCCAGACCACCCCCGGGGCCCACTTGGTGGGGTTCTCGAGATACTGGCGGAGCAGGTGGTAGGCGGCGAGCTGCTGTCCCGTCGACCACGAGTCGGGGAAGCTGCACTGCGGCAGGATGCCCTGATAGACGCCGGGATAGGCGTTGGCGACCTGCTGCTGCACCAGCGATCCGCCCGAGCAGCCCGTGCCGATCGTGTAGCGGATCTCCCCGTAGCGCTCGACGAGGCGCTCCTTGGCCATCACGAGCGATTCCGCCTCGGTGGCGATGTTGCAGTTGTGGCCGGCATTGTCGAGCGCGGTCGACATGACGGCGAAGCCGCGCCCCAGCGCCGCTCCGTTGGCCGTGTCGGGCGCCGTGCCCGACTGGTGCTCGATGCCGCAGCTGGCGCCGTGGGTGATCAGCAGCTTGTGGTTCCACTGCGGCTGCGGCGCCCAGGCCGTCCACGGCTTGGCGGGGTCGTAGAGCACCGTGATCGAATACTGGTCGCGGTCCTGGTAGCCGGTCTCGGTCCGGATGATGAACGGCACCTTCTTGCCCTGGTCGGTGGTCGTCGTGGCCACGTCGGGCGGCGGGTTCTTCGGGTCGTAGCTCTGGAACTGGCCGGTGAGCGACGACTCGTAGCGGTAGCTGTAGGCGACCGGCTGGTTGCACTGGGCGTCCGTAGCGGTCGACTGGCACTTCCACGGCTTGACCTGCGGGCCGGAGAGGACCGGGCCGCCGTTCGGGTGGTCGACGATCGTCGTGCCGGCGCTGCCGCCACCGGGCAGCCTGGCCGTCACGACCGTGGAGCCGACGGGCAGTCCCTCGATCAGCCCCTCGTAGTGGCCGTTCGGCCGGAGGGCGAACGCGCTGGTGACGTCACGGCTTCCGGCAGTGACTCGTACCTTGCGCGCGTCCGTTCCCGCCGGCAGGTCGACGGCGACGAGAGCGTCGCCGGCTGAGATCAGGTCGGCCCGGTTCGAGAGGACCTCAACGGTCGGGACGGCGGCGGCGATCG
>JBJMLJ010000100.1:0-4572 GCA_045805365.1 Thermoleophilaceae bacterium | reverse complement strand
TCGGCTACGCGCGCGAGGCGGGACTCGAGGTCGCCGGGCTGCTCGAGCCGCACGAGCGCGCCAACGCGGCCCGGACGATTCACGGGCTGCCCGTCGCTTGGCTCGAGGATGCCCCAGCCGAGCCGGGTGCCCGCGCGGCCGTCGTCGGCACCGGCGACGCCGATCGCCGCGAGGTCGCCGAGCGCCTGGCCGCGGCCGGGTTCGAGGCGGCCACGATCGTGCACCCGGCGGCGCACGTGCCGGAGAGCGTCACCGTCGGCGCCGGGTCGATCGTCGCGCCGGGTGTCGTCATCGGGGCGCACACCGAGATCGGCCGCCAGGTCGTGGTGGGGCGCGGCAGCCTGATCGGGCACCACACACGCATCGCGGATCACGCCAGCCTGGCCCCGGGGAGCAACGTGGCTGGCAACAGCCAGATCGGCGAGGGAGCCTTCCTCGGCATGGCGGCCGTGGTGCGCGACCATCTCAGCGTGGGCGCCGGCGCAGTGGTGGCCATGGGCGCGGTTGTGGTGGCCGACGTGCCCGCGGGCGCGAGCGTTCGCGGCCTTCCCGCCCGTTGATGCAAGCCGAAATCCGCCGGAAGGAGTCGGCCCACGACGAGCGAACCGGATGGGCGATGCCCGATCTCGTAGCCGAGCGCCGTCTCGTCAAGTCGCCCCCCGAGCTGTGGGCCGAGCTGAGCGAGGTCGACCGGCTGGCGCAGCACCTGGACGCGTTCGGCGAGATCCGGATCACGAAGCTGGATCCCGAGACCTGCGTCGACTGGGAGGGCGAGCACGCGTGCGGCAGCGTCTCGATCGAGTCATCGGGTTGGGGGACGAAGGTCACGATCACGGCAGCCCTCCCGGAACCGCCGCCCCCGCCGGAGCCGGAGCCGGAACCGGAACCCGAGCCGGAGCCCGAGCCCGAGCCCGAGCCCGAGCCGACGCTCGAGCACGTGATCCCCGAGCCCGCGCCGCTTCCGCCTCCGCGCCGAAGCTTCCTGTCCCGCTGGCTGTACCGAAGCCGCCGCGGCGAGGAGCTCGCGCCGGAGCCGCAGCCGGCGCCAGCGCCGGAGCCGCCACCGCCGCCACCGGAGCCCGTCGCCGTGGAGCCGGAGCCTGAACCGGTGCCCGAACCGCCGCCCCCCGAGCCCGACCCCCCGGGCCTCGACCCGAACGAAGCCCAGGCGGTCCTCGACGGCGTCCTAGACACGCTCGGCGCCGCGCACCACCGCCCCTTCTCCCGCGGATAAAAACTGCTGGCCCTTTAGGGGATCTCGGATTACCCTGATGGGGCCATGGCTCGCCTCGCCGCAATCGCCGTTCTTGCCCTCGCCCTCACCCTGCCCGCCGGCGCCTCCGCCAAGTTCAGGCAGTTCCAGACCCCCTCGGGCAACATCGGCTGCGCCTACTCCTCCAGCGGCGGCCCGGGGCCCTTCATCCGCTGCGACGTCCTCTCCCTGAACGACGTCGGCTTCTTCCTACGCAGGCACGGCAAGGCAAGGCGCCACCACATCTCGGACACCGTCGCCGACCCGAGCGCGCCCGTCCTCAGGTACGGGCACAAGCGCAGGTTCGGCCGCTACACGTGCAGGAGCCGCAGGAGCGGCCTCACCTGCAAGAACCGCAGGAACGGCCACGGCTTCAAGCTCAGCAAGGAAAGGCAGAAGCTCTTCTGATGAAGCGACTCGCGACAACGCTCGCCCTGGTCGGCGCGCTGGCGCTGCCGGCCTCGGCCTCCTCCTACAGCCACTTCCGCACGCCCTCGCACAACATCTACTGCGCCTACTTCAAGAGCGGCGGCCCAGGCCCGTTCCTGCGCTGCGACGTCGAGTCGATCTCGCAGGCCGGCTTCGTGATCTACCGGCACGGCAAGGCCAAGCGCCTACTCATCTCCGACTCGGTCTACAGCCCGCACGCCAAGACCCTGAAGTACGGGCACAGCCATCGCTTCGGGCGCTTCACCTGCAAGAGCCGCAAGAGCGGGCTGACCTGCAAGAACCGCAGGAACGGCCACGGCTTCAAGCTCAGCCGCGAACACCAGAAGCTCTTCTAGCTGGAGTGCAGCCGGAACCCGTTGCCGTCGGGATCCTCGAAGTCGACCATCGTCGCGCCCACCGTGTTGGTCTTCACCTCGGAGGTGAAGTTCACGCCGCGCGCCTTGAGCTCCTCGTAGGTCGCCTCCACGTCCGACGTCTCTAGGACGAACCCCGTGAAGCCGCCCGGCTCGCCGCCGTAGCCCGCGGGGCTGAGACTGATCTGGGGGCCGTCGGAGCCGGCCGGCGCGACCGTGACCCAGCGCCCCTTCTCGCCGTAGCGCTTGTCAGCGGTCTTCTCGAGACCGAGCTTGTCGACGTAGAAGTCCACGGCGGCGTCGACGTCGTTGACCCAGATCGTGAGGGCGCGGAGTCGCTCGATGGCCACGTGCCCTTTCTATCAGGCGCTTGACGTATCACGGGGTCGAGTAGAGGGTGAGTGTCGGTGACTCGCCGGCGCTTGACGCGCTGCACCCTCTTGGCCCTCCTGATCTTCGCGGCTCTCCCCGCGGCGGCCTCTGCCAACCCCATCGACTTGGCCGGCAAGACCCACACCGCCAAGCGCAAGGTCACGCTCAAGCCCGCCCGCAAGAAGCGCTAGAGCGTTGCGCGGCCGCTCCGCCTGGGACCGGGAGGGCTCGGCGGCCGCCTACGAGCGCGGGCGGCCGGAGTACCTCGCGGAGGCGGTCGCCTGGGCGGCCGAGCGGACCGGCCTGCCGACCGACGGGCGCGCGCTCGACCTCGCCGCCGGCACCGGCCGGCTGACGCGGGCGCTAGTGCCGCTCGCCGGGCGGGTCGTGGCCGTCGAGCCCGGCGCGGACATGCGCGCAGAGCTCGCCAAGCAGCATCCCGAGGTCGAGGTGATCGACGGAACCGCCGAGGCGATCCCAGTCGCCGATTCGACCATCGACTCGGTGTTCGTCGGCGACGCCTTCCACTGGTTCGACGGCGAGCGCGCCCTGGCCGAGATCCAACGGGTCCTGACCGACCCGGGCGGCGTGGCCGTGCTGTGGAACTTCCCCGCCTTGGGCGAGACGATGCAGCCGTGGGTCGACGCGCTGAACGAGGCGCTCGCGGGTTACCGCCAGCGGGTCTCGCACAGCCACGCCGGGATGCGCGGCTGGCGCGACCACTTCGAGCGGGCAGGCTGGCTCGAGCCGCTCGAGCACCGCAGTTTCGTCGATGAGGGCGCTTGGACGTCGGAGGACGTCCGCGCGTTCGCGAGCTCGTGGAGCCACGTCGTGCAGCTCGAGGGCGAGGATCGCCGCGACGCGCTCGCCGCGATCGACCGCGTGCTCGCTGATGCGCCGCACGATGTGCCCGTCGACTTCAGGACCGAGGTCTTCGCCGCAAGGCGAACGCCATAGAATCGGGCGCCCCATGCGGCAGAAATCGCCCGAGACCTACGAGGAAAAGCTCGCCCAGCTCCAGGAGCTGAGGGAGGCCGCCGTCCACTCGGCCTCCGAGAAGGCCGTCGAGAAGCAGCACGACAAGGGCAAGCTCACCGCCCGCGAACGGATCGAGAAGCTGCTCGACCCGGGCTCGTTCGAGGAGCTCGACACGTTCATGCGCCACAGGACGTACGAGTTCGACATGCAGAAGAACAAGCCGTGGGGCGATGCGGTCGTCACGGGGCACGGCCTGATCGACGGCCGGCCGGTCTGCGTCTTCTCCCAGGACTTCACGGTCTTCGGCGGCTCGCTGGGCGAGGTGATGGCGGAGAAGATGGTCAAGGTCCAGGACCTGGCCGCCAGGATCGGCTGCCCGGTGATCGGGATCAACGACTCGGGCGGCGCCCGCATCCAGGAGGGCGTGGTCTCGCTCGGCGCCTACGGCGACGTCTTCGTCCGCAACGTCCAGTGCTCCGGCGTCATCCCGCAGATCTCGCTGATCATGGGCCCCTGCGCGGGCGGCGCCGTCTACTCCCCGGCCATGACCGACTTCATCTTCATGGTCAAGGAGACCTCGCACATGTTCATCACGGGTCCCGACGTGATCAAGACCGTGACCGGCGAGGAGCCGACGTTCGAGGAGCTGGGCGGCGCGATGACGCACAACAGCCGGTCCGGGGTGGCGCACTTCGCCGCCGATGACGAGGAGAGCTGCCTCGAGGACTTGCGCTACCTCATGTCGTTCCTACCGCAGAACAACCTGGAGAAGCCACCGCGCGTGGACACCGGTGACGACCCCGACCGCATGGACGAGGCGCTCGACCACGTGGTGCCGGACAACCCCAACAAGCCGTACGACATGCGCGACGTGGTGCACCTGATCGTGGACGACGGCGAGTTCTTCGAGGTCCACGAGCACTTCGCGCGCAACATCATCTGCGGCTTCTCGCGGCTCAATGGCCACGCGGTGGGGATCGTCGGCAACCAGCCCTCGCAGCTCGCGGGCGTGCTCGACATCGACGCGTCGGTGAAGGGCGCCCGCTTCGTTCGCTTCTGCGACGCCTTCAACATCCCGCTGATCACGTTCACGGACGTGCCCGGCTTCCTGCCCGGCACGAGCCAGGAGTGGGGCGGCATCATCCGCCACGGCGCGAAGCTGCTCTA
>JBJMLJ010000099.1:0-4842 GCA_045805365.1 Thermoleophilaceae bacterium | reverse complement strand
TGCGCCGAACGACCCCGCCCCGACGACTACGACTTCCATCGGAGCGGGGCCGTCGACGCGGCCTTCCTAGGGTGTGGCGTCCGCCGCGTACACGTCGGTGGGGTTCGTCCCCGTGTCGCCGTTGTGGGTCTGGACGAAGAACACCTTGAAGGTGCTCCCGCCGTGGTCGAGGCCTTCGTAGTCGTCCACGAAGTATCCCCGCGCCACCGGTGCCTTCTTCATGTCGAAGGAGGCCGGTGTGACCGTTGCGAGTCGGACCAGGTCGATCCGCCATCCGTGGAGGTCCGGATCCGGTAGTCCGTCAACGCGGTCGCGGTGTCCGGCGTATCCCGCCGGAAGTCGTGGCACTTATTCCCACTGCAGACCCGGTTCAAGTCGAGCTAGGATCGGAAATCGTGGCGCTGTCGTATGCCCACGGCACCGGCGATGTCCCGCTGCTTGGCGAGACGATCGGGGCCAACCTCGAGCAGACCGCCGCGCGCGTGCCGGACGCCGAGGCGCTCGTCTCCCGCCACCAGGGGAGGCGCTTCACCTGGGCCGAGCTCGACGCCGCCGTCAACGACCTGGCGCGCGGCCTGATGGGCCTCGGTCTCGCCAAGGGCGACCGGCTCGGAGTCTGGAGCCCGAACAGCTACGAGTGGACGCTCGTGCAGTACGCGACGGCCAAGCTCGGTGTGATCCTCGTGAACGTCAACCCGGCCTACAGGACGTCCGAGCTCGAGTACGCCCTCGGCCAGTCCGGCTGCCGCGTGCTGGTGGCCGCGCCCGAGTTCAAGGACTCCGACTACCGCGCGATGGTCGCGGAGGTCGACGGTGGGCTGCCGGCGCTCGAGCGCTCCTACTTCTTCGACTCGCCCGAGTGGGAGGCGCTCGCGTCCGGCGAGGGCGGACCCAACCAGGCCGCGCTCCGCGAGCGCATGGGCGAGCTGGACTTCGACGACCCGATCAACATCCAGTACACGAGCGGGACCACCGGCAGCCCGAAGGGCGCCACCCTCACCCATCACAACATCTTGGGCAACGCGCTGCTCCAGAGCGGGATCCTCGGCTACACGGAGGCCGATCGGGTGTGCATCCCCGTGCCTCTCTACCACTGCTTCGGAATGGTGCTGGGCAACCTCGCCTGCAGCCTGCGCGGCGCCTGCATGGTCTATCCGGAGGCGGCGTTCGATCCGCTGGCCAGCCTCGAGGCCACGGCGGAGGAGCGCTGCACCGCCCTCTACGGGGTGCCGACGATGTTCATCGCGGAGCTCGACCACCCGCGCTTCGGCGAGTTCGACCTGTCGAGCCTGCGCACGGGGATCATGGCCGGCTCGCCCTGCCCGATCGAGGTGATGCGCCGCGTGGCGTCGGACATGGGAATCGCCGAGATGACGATCGCGTTCGGCATGACGGAGACGTCGCCCGCCTCGACGATGGTCCGCCGCGACGACACCCTCGAGCATCGCTGCGGCACCGTCGGCCAGGCGATGCCCCACACTGAGATCAAGATCGCCGACCCCGTCAGCGACCGCACGCTCCCGCGCGGCGAGCCGGGCGAGTTCCGCACGCGCGGCTACCTGGTGATGTCCGGCTACTGGGAGGATCCGGAGCGGACGGCGGAGGCCGTCGACCACGCGGGCTGGATGCACACCGGCGACCTGGCGACGATGGACGAGGACGGCTACGTCCGGATCGTCGGCCGGATCAAGGACATGATCATCCGCGGCGGCGAGAACCTCTACCCACGCGAGATCGAGGAGTTCCTCTACGGCCACCCGGACGTGGCCGACGTCCAGGTGATCGGCGTTCCCGACGAGCGCTACGGGGAGGAGTTGATGGCCTGGATCGTGGCCCGCGAGGGCTCGGACCCGAGCGAGGAGTCGATCCGCGACTTCTGCCGCGGCAAGATCGCCCACACGAAGGTGCCGCGCTACATCCGCTTCGTCGACGAGTTCCCGATGACGGTCACCGGCAAGGTCCAGAAGTTCAAGATGCGCGAGGTCGCGATCGAGGAGCTGGGCCTTCAGGCCGCGGCCGAGGTGGCGACGGCGTGAGGCGAAGCGTAGGGCCGGGCCTGGCCCGGCCCTACGCTGCCTCTCTTTAGCCCTTCAGCGCTGCGGCGCCGTTGACGTTGGCCGACGTCACCGGCTTGGTGGCGCACGTCCCGCCGTTCTGCGGCACGAACGTGAAGCCGCCGTTGATGTTGGCGGTGTCTCCCGCGCCGTCCGAGACGGCGCCTTGGAAGGTGCCGGCCGCACCAGCGCGCGTGAGCTTGAAGCTCCCCGTCACGCTCTTCGTTCCCGACTTCGTCGGGACGGTCGCGCTGAATGTGCCGGTGCCCTTGCCGGTCGCACAGGTGTCGCCTGGGCCGTAGTTGCCGCTGAACGACAGCGACCCGCTCGCCCCGGTAGCGCTCGCCCCCGCAACGGTCCCCCGGCACGTGATTCCTCCGCTGGTGGAGTTGAACGTGCCGCCGGACGGCGTCTGCGAGATACCGGGCGAAAGCGTGACCTTCGCGGTCAGCGTGCATGCCGCGGTCGTGGGCTTCCCTGCAGCGCCCGCGCCCGCCGCCATAACCGCCAGGGCGACTAGCAAGAGTGATGCCAGAGCTACTGCTCTAAGCCGCATGTAAAGGACCTCCCTCATCGAATTGAGAGAGCAATCCCCCGCCCCGCGACCGAACGACAGCATCCCTGCACCCGACCGACGGGTCCCCCCAAATGCCCCCAGACGACGGGGAAATGTATCAACCTAGCCGTCGACCGGGTTCAGAGCTTGGTCAGCACTTCGCTCGCCGCCCGCTCCCCCGCGCGCACGGCGCCGTCCATGTAGCCCATCCAGTAGGTGGAGGTCTCCGTGCCCGCCCAGTGGATGCGGCCGTGGGGCTCGCGCAGGGCCGGGCCGAAGTCATAGAGCGTGCCGGGGCCGAACAGCCCGACCGGGCAGCCGCGGCTCCACAGCTCGTTGGACCAGTTCTGCTCGACGACCTGCCTCGGCGAGCGAGCCTCGTCGCCGAAGTAGCGGGCGAAGCTCTCGAGCACCGCCGCCCGCCGGTCGGAGGCGGAGCGGTTCTGCCACACCCTCGCCTCGTGCCCACCGACGAAGCCCAGCAGCACACCCGGCCTGCCGCTCTCCGGCGAGGCGTCGAAGGTCACCACGGCCGGGCCCTGGAGGCTCACCGCCTGGCCGGTCAGGCCCTTGTCGCGCCAGAAGGCGCGGTCGTAGATGGCGTCGACCTTGGCCAGCGTTCCCTGCGGCACGCGCTGGGTCAGCTGATCGCGCAGCGACCACGTCCTGGGCACGTACCAGATGCGGCCCGCGAGGGCCGGCGGGATCGCGACGATCACCTGCTTGCAGCGGAAGCTCTTCTTGTCCGAATACACCCGGGCGCGGCGGCTGTTCTGGACGATCTTCCGGACCGGCGTGTTCAGCTTGACTCGCTTGCCGAGCTGCTTGGCCATCAGCGCTGGGATCCGCGCGGCCCCGCCGTGGAAGCGCCGCTCCTGCGCGCCGTCCTTGGTGTTGAAGTTGCGCTCGAAGGTCCCCGGGTTCGACTCGTTGCCGGACGCGGCGATGTAGAAGAGGGTGTAGAGGAGCGAGATCTCAGTCGGCTCGCAGCCGAAGATGGGCTCGGTCGCGGTGCTCGTGATGTCGGCCATCCCGCCCTTGTTGACCGAGTTCTGCTGGATCCACGTGTAGAGGGTCTGCGCGTCCCACTCGAACGCCTTCGCCGCGTTCCAGGGCGCGGAGACGGGGACCTGCGTCGCCATCTGGTCCAGCTGGGTGACCACCTTGGCGATGTCGGCGACCAGCGCGGGGTCCGGCGGCGCGGTGCCGGTCGGGCCGGTGCTCGGATAGGTCGAGCGCTGCCCCGACGCGTTCCAGTAGACGTTGTTGCCGGTGTTGTAGGTGGGGAAGGTCGTGACGCCGAGCTCCTTCGCGAGCTCCAGGATGTGGTCCTGGGTGGGCCCGGCGAAGGTCCCGCCCATGTCGGCCACCTCCCCGCTTCCCAGACGATGGTTGAGCGTCCTGCCGCCCACGCGGTTGCGTGCCTCGAGCACGCGGACCGTCTTGCCGGCGTGGACGAGCTTGCGGGCCGCGGTCAGGCCCGAGATGCCGGCGCCTACCACGACGACGTCGACCTGCCTGGCCGGCCGCCTGTGGTGGCGACGGCGCTTCGCCTCGGCCGGCGTCGCCGCCGCAAGCGTGCCGGCGGCGGCGCCCGCCGCGCCCGCCTTGACCAGCTGCCTCCGCGTGTACTGCCCGTCGCTCATCGGCCCCTCCGGCCGGGCACCATAGCCAGTCGGGTCCGTCCCATGTGTCAGTGCGGGGAGCGCAGCCGGGGCGTTGGCCCGGCGAGCACCGCAGCAGTAGGTCATCATGCCGCCCGCCAAACGACAAGGAGATCGATCACGTGGGAGTTCTGGATGGCAAGGCGGCGATAGTCACCGGCTCGGCGCGCGGCATCGGGCGCGCGACGGCCGAGCGGCTCGCCGAGGAGGGCGCGAAGGTCCTGATCAACGACCTCGACGGCGACGTCGCCGAGGAGGCGGCCAACGAGATCCAGGGTGAGACGACCTCGTTCGCGGGCGACCTGACCAAGGAGAACGTCTGCGAGCAGCTGGTCGAGAAGGCCGCCGAGTCCTTCGGCCAGATCGACATCATCGTCAACAACGCCGGCTACACCTGGGACGGCCCGATCCACAAGATGGGCGACGACCAGTTCCAGGCCATGCTCGACATCCACACGGTGGTCCCGTTCCGGGTGCTGCGCGCGGCCGCTCCTCACCTGCGCGAGCCCGCGAAGAATGAGCGCGACGTGTGATGAGATGTGTTGAGCTTGGTGTTGTTATTGTGTTT
>JBJMLJ010000098.1:0-5080 GCA_045805365.1 Thermoleophilaceae bacterium | reverse complement strand
TCGTCCAGGAGGACGTGCGCTTCATGCTCCCGAAGGAGATCCGGAAGGAGCTGGCGGCAAGGGCGTGAACTGCACGCCGTGCAGTCGCAGCCCGGGCGACTCGGCCACCACCGTCCCGTCCACCTCGTAGACGCCCGGCTCTCGGTCGCCTCCCGACAGCACCGCGAACGCACCTCCCGCGCGGTACTCGAAGCTCGCCGCCGCGCCCGCGTCGGCCGCCTCGATCCAGTCCTCGCCGTCGGCCCAGTCGCGCACGAGCTCGAGGCGCTCCCTGTCGCCTGGGAGCGCGATGTCCGCCGTCTGCGGCTCGAGCACGAGGCCGGGCTCGTCCTCGGGCCGGAGCGGGTCGAGGGGGTCGGGGAAGGAGGCCTCGGCGTCGAGCTCGAGGAGGCACTCCTGGATCGCGAGCTCCGATTCGCCGTAGTCGCCCTCGCCGTAGTGCATGTAGCGGAGCAGCCCGCGGCGGTCGAAGAGGTAGCGGCCGGGCCAGCCGAGGTTCCCGTAGATGCGCCACAGGTCCAGGTCCGGGTCGAGGGCGATGGGGTAGGGGATCCCGAGGCGCTCGACGGCGCGCTCGACGGTCGCTTGCTCGCGACCGAAGCTGTAGCCGGGGGAGTGGACGCCGACGATGGTGAGACCGGCGTCGGCGTAGCGCGCGTGCCAGGCCATGAGATAGGGCAGCGTCCGCAGCGAGTTGACCCGGGCGAAGTCCCAGAACTCGACCAGCACGGCGTGGCGGCCGAGCAGCCTGTCCATGCGCAGAAGCGCGACGTTGAGCCACGCCGTCCTCGGCGGGAACTCGGGCGCGGGGATCTCGGCGTCTTCGGGCGGCCGCACGGCGGGTTAGCATGCCGGACTTCGCCGCCGCCGACAGAGGGGACTCGCCGTGGACTTCTTCGATCGCCTGGAAGACGCACGCAGCCGCTGGAACGTGCTCGAGCACTCGTTCTACGTGCGCTGGTCGAGCGGGGAACTGAGCGCCGAGGAGCTCGGCTTCTACGCGGGCGAGTACCGCCACGCCGTCGTCGCGCTGGCGGACGCCGTCGCTGCCACCGGCTCGGCGGAGCACGCCGCCGAGGAGGCGGACCACATCGGCCTCTGGGACGACTTCGCGAGCGCCGCCGGCGCGGCGAAGGGCAAGGATCCGCTGCCCGAGACGCGTGACTGCGTCGAGTCCTGGACCGCGGGGCGGGACTCGCTGGAGGCCCTGGTCGCCTCCTATGCGATCGAGTCGGGTCAGCCGGCGATCTCGAGCACCAAGCTGGAGGGCCTGCTCGGCCACTACGGCTTCGAAGAGGGCCCGGCCACCGAGTACTTCAGCCTCCACGCGACGCTCGACGAGCGTCACGCGGCCGAGTCGCGCGACCTGATCGAGGAGCGTCTCGCCGGCGCCGATCAGGACCGCCTGCTCGACGTCGCCGAGGGCGCGCTGCGCGGGAACTGGAGGCTGCTCGATGGGGTGGAGCGCGCCTTCGGCCGCTGAGTGAAGGTTCGGTTCAGCGCCGCAACGATCCGTTGCCTGCGGGGTTGCTCTTCCCATAGAGTCCGGGGGGGAGGGACCCCCCCGTGGGGTTACGCATAGCTGGCCCCACCCCTAACCGCTCTGTCAGGAGGAGTACGTGCGTAAGAAGCATCTGGCCGGCGCCGCCGTGGGCGTCCTCGCGCTGGTGTTCGCCGCCGTGGCGATTGCCAGCCCGCAGTTCAAGCAGACGGCAGCCATCAAGTACTCGAGCAACAAGGGCAAGAAGCTAGCCGGAATCATCGCCGACATCGAGGCGAGCGACCCGGGCGCAAACCCGCCCGGCGCCCAGCCCGGCGCCACCAAGGTCGTCATCAACCTCAAGGGCGCGAAGACCGACACCAAGGCCGGCAAGCAGTGCAAGAAGCCCAAGCTGCAGGCGGCCAGCTGTCCAGCGAAGACCCGAATCGACGTGCCCGGCTCGGGTAGCGCCAAGGCCAACATCGTCGGGACGACGCCCAGCGGTCAGGTGGTCGCCACGCAGGACGTCTTCGGCGGCTTCAACATCAAGGCCTACCTCGCGAAGAACGCGATCTACTTCGTCATCACCAGCAAGACACCCGGTGGTCCGACGACGATCCTCAAGTCCAGCTTCAAGCACGGGAAGCTGACGGCGAATGTGGCCAAGGACACGGCGGGCACCATCCCGGCGCCCAACAAGATCGTCCTGACCTCGTTCAAGATCAAGCTCAAGAAGGTCAGCTCGGGCCACGGCAAGCACAAGAGGCTCCTGATCCGGACTCCGAAGTGCGGCAAGAGCAAGCACTTCACGATCACGTCGAAGTTCAACTACGACGACGGGACCAGCAAGTCGGTTACGAGCAAGCAGAAGTGCCGCAAGTAGCCACCGGAAGGATCCGGAGGTAAGGGAACGGCCCCGCTTCGGCGGGGCCGTTTCACGTTCCGGTCCCGTCAGGCCAGCGCTTCCAGCAGGCGCGGCGAGACCCACAGCTCCACCGCCGCGCTCGCCAGCAGCACCGGCACGGCGATCGCCACCGTCACGAAGGTGGCCGCCAGCAGCTCGTCCCAGCGGTCGTGGCGGCTGGCGATGATCCAGGCGGCGAGCGGCAGGAAGAGCGCGGTGAGCTCGGGCAGCGCGTGGGGAGCGAGCGCGATCAGCAGGATCCCCGGCGTCGTGTGCAGGTGGAACGCCACGGTCGAGGCCGCCGAGCCGATCAGGTAGGCCTGGGTGCAGAGCGAGAAGCCGGTGGCCAGCATCACGAAGCCGATGGCGAGCGGGCCGGCCTTCTCGTGGATCAGCTTCGAGAAGCCGCTGCGCTTGGACGCCGAGAGCGGCAGCGAGCTGCCGGCGATGAAGCCGGCGACGCACGCCATCGCGTGCAACGCCAGCACCAGCGAGTTCCGGTAGAGGACGGCGAGGTAGTCGGCGAGCCCCACGGGCGAGTGGAACCCGGGGATGATGAGGCGGGTGGCGTCCGGGGTGGAGAGCTTGGCGACGACGTAGACGGCGCCGAGCAGCGTGACCGCGATCCCGACGCTCAGCCGGAGCCAGGGCGCGAGCACGCGCACGGGCTCGCGATTCCAGCGCGCCAGCGCGCGCCGGGTGTCGGCCATCCCCTGGACGAGTACGAGGTCGTTGACGCCCACCAGGGGCGCATCGGCACTCAGGCGGCGGGAGTTGAATGCGCGGCGACGAGCGCGAGCTCGTAGCGCTGGTACGTAACGGCCGGCCGGCTCCAGCGCGGGCGGGTGTCCTCCCAGACGAGCTCCATCCCGTGCTCGCGGTAGAGGTGCGCAGCGGCTTCGAGGTCGCTGAACGTCTCGAGGGTCACGCGCGCGTAGCCGAACGCCTCGACCTTCTCGAACAGCTCGTCGAGCAGGGCCCGGCCGAGGCCCTGGCCGCGGAGGGACGGCTCGAACACGAACCAGCGCACGCGGGCCTCGCCGTCACCCTCGTTCGTGAGCCCGAGACAGCCGACGACGGTTCGCCCCTCCTCGACGATCCAGACGCCCTCGCCCGGGCCCGGGAAGCCTTGGGCCGCCGCGTCGACCACGCTCTGGGCGACCATGGCCTCGAAGGTCTCGTCGTGTCCCCACTCGCGCGAGTAGACGCGCCCGTGGAGCGCGACAATCTCGCCGAGGTCGCCGGGGGCCAGCTCGCGGCGGATGGAGGGCATGCCCCCATTCTGCGGATCCAGCGCGATCGATGCAACATGTAGTTGCCAACGGATTGATCTCGGATTACGATCGATCCGTGGAGCTTCGCCAGCTGCGCTACACGGAGGCAGTCGCCAGGCACCGCCACTTCACGCGCGCGGCCCGTGAGCTCCACGTCGCCCAGTCGGCGCTCTCCCAGCAGGTCCGCCGTCTCGAGGCCGAGCTGGGCGCCGAGCTGTTCGAGCGGACCAGCCGCAGCGTGGCGCCCACCGAGGCGGGCGAGGCGGTCGCGGCTCGCGCCCGCAGGATCCTCGCCGAGGTCGACGGGATCCGCGGCGAGATCGACGAGCTTCGCGGCCTCGTGCGGGGCCGGGTCGGCGTCGGGGCCCTGCTGCCTGCCGGCCCGCTCGACGTGCCGAGGCTGCTGGCAAGGTTCGCCGAGGCCTTCCCGGGGATCGAGGTCGGCCTGCGCGAGGGAACGGCCGGCGACATGCTCCGCTACCTCGCCGCGGATGAGGTCGACGCTGCGTTCACGCTCCAGCCCGACCTGCCGGACGACCTGGAGGTCGAGGCGCTCGGCGAGGAGGAGCTCGTCGCGGTCTTCCCGCCGGGGGCGGCGCCGGATCGCAAGCTCGTGGGCGCCCGCGAGCTGGCCCGCCTCCCGGTCGTCACTCCGCGCTCGGACTCGGCGATCGCGAAGGCGCTCGTCGAGTTCTTCGCGCAGGCGGACGTGCCGCTCCACGTCTCGCTCGAGAGCGGGGACCCGTTCCTGCTGCGCTGTCTCGTGTCGACGGGCTTCGGCGCCTCGGCGCTGCCGCTGTCGCTGGTCCGCCGTGAGGGGCCGCCGGTCGAGGTCAGGCAGCTCCGCCCGGCCGTCAAGCTGCCGGTCGGACTCGTCTGGCGGCGCGGCCGGCATCAGTCGCCGGCGGGCCGGGCCTTCATCGACTTCGTGCGCGAGCGCGCTCAGTAGCGCGGGACGACGCGCACCTCGACCCGGGCCGGTCGTGGCGGGCTTGCGAGCGAGAGGAAGTCCCTCACCGGCGCGCTGTGACTGCAGAACGGGCAGCTGAGCGGGTCGGCCGGCGAGACCGGCCCACCGAGCGCGACCGGTGCGTCGCAGCGGCAGCAGGCCAGCGTCCCCGTGCCGAGGTGCGACGAGCGCCCGACGCGACGCTCCACCTCGTGCGTGTCATCCACGCGCCTGATCGGCTCCGACGGCATGGCCTGAGTCTAGGCGGCGGCCAACCCGTCTCTGAGGTCCCTGGCGGCCTGCTCGAGCGCGGGAGCCGAGCAGCGGCCCACGCCGGTCGCGTTGACGAAGCCGTGGACCAGGCCCGTGAACACGCGCAGCGTCGTCGGCACCCCGGCCGCCTCGAGGCGGCGGGCGTACGCGATCCCCTCGTCGCGGAGGGGGTCGAAGCCGGCGACGACGACGCAGGCGGG
>JBJMLJ010000097.1:0-5266 GCA_045805365.1 Thermoleophilaceae bacterium | reverse complement strand
TGCGCTTCGACGCGACGGTCGACCGGCAGCAGCTCCGCTGCCTCGGCGAGCGATGCGAGCACGCCTGCTCCCACGGCGCCCAGCGCCGCGGCGCCCGCGACCGTGGCGTCGGCGCCGCCGGCCTCCACCGGCGCGCCGATGGGGTGGGCCGGTAGCGCGAGCATCAGCGGCTCGGTGGGCAGCCCGCCGTCCACCCGCAGGGTGTCCACCTCGATGCTCTCGCGGATCGCCGCCACCACGTCCGCCACCCGCCAGGCGATCCCCTCCAGCGCCGCGCGGGCGACGTTTGCCCTCGTGGTGCCGCTGTGGATGCCGGCCAGCACGGCATGGGCATCGGGTCGCCACCAGGGCGCCCCGATGCCGGCCAGCGCCGGGAGCACCGAGGCGCCGGCCGAGCCGTTCGCCTCGCGAGCCAGGACCCCAAGCGCCGCCGGGTCGGGCGCCAGCCCGAGCTCGCGGCACATCCATTCGAGCATGGCGCCCGCGGCGAAGACCCCGCCGTCGATCGCGTACTCCGTGTGGCCGTCGATGCACCAGGCAACGGTGGGCAGCAGACCCCCCGCCGGGCGGGGCACCTCGTCGCCCACGTTCGCGAGGATGAACACGCCAGTCCCGTAGGTCGCCTTGACGCGGCCGGGCACGACGCAGCCGGCGCCCGCCAACGCCGCCTGCTGATCGACTGCCTGTCCCGTAAGCCGGAGCTCGACGGGCCAGTCGGGATGGCGGAGGGTGCCCAGGTCGCCGACGGTGTCGCGCACCTCGGGTAGCACCTCGATCGGCACGCCAAAGATCTCTCCCAGGGTCTGATCGAAGCCCGGTGTGCCGAGCGCGTGGAGCTGCGTGCGGGACGCCGTCGAGGCGTCGGTGGCGAAGCCGGCGCCGAGCCGGTCGCACACGAAGGAGTCGACCGTGCCCATGCGGAGGGTGCCGGCCTCGCGCGCCCGCTGGACCGATTCGTCGTGCTCGAGCAGCCAGGCGAGCTTCCCCGCCGAGAAGTACGGGTCGAGCGGCAGCCCGCTGCGGGCCTTGATCTCGTCCTCGCTCCCGGCCACTCGGTCGAGCACCTCCTGGGAGCGCTTGTCCTGCCAGACCACGATCGGGCTGAGCGGGCTTCCGGTCTCCGTATCCCAGGCGAGCACCGACTCGCCCTGGTGGTCCAGACCGCACGCCACCACCTTGCCCGGCGGGTCGTCGAGGAGCTCGGCGACCGCGTCCACGACCGCCGCCAGCACCTCCTCGCCGTCCTGCTCTACCCAGCCCGGCTGCGGGTGCCGGTTCTCCTTGCCCCGCCGCGCCTCCCTCACGGGCTGGAGGCGCTCGTCGAACAGGACCGCCTTCACCGCGGTCGTGCCCTCGTCGACGCCGAGGATCAGGCGCTCGCTCATGTCGCGGCCCTCCGGTGCTCCGCGGTGCGGCGCCACCAGGGCCCGCCCGCCTCGGGCGGCGCCGCCGGCTGCAAGGGCCGCTCCTCCACGAGCGCAACGCCTTGCTGACCGACGAGTCCCGTCACGTGCTCGGCGATGCCGAGCGAGGCCGTGAGTCCCGTGGACCGGATCGCCGCCACGTTGATCAGCCCAGGGCAGGCACGGGACGGCCCGATCGCGTAGTTCGCTCCGCCGCGCCCCGCCGGGCGGAGACCCGCGTAGGCGGCGACCGGCTCGGCGCCCTCGAGGGTCGGCAGCATCTCGATCGCCCTGGGCATCACCTCGGACCACGCATCGTCTCGCACCGACCAGTCCTCCTTGTCGTCCTGATCGTGCGCCGTCGGGCCCACGACCACCTTGGTGTCCAGCGTGGGAAAGACGAGCACCCCCTTGGTGCGCTTCGTCGGCACCGGGAGAAGGATCCGTTCCAGGCGCTTCCCGTCCGGGGGTTCGAAGACGAAGAATTCTCCCTTGCGTGGATAGATCTCGAAGCTGTCGTCACCGGCCAGGCGGGCGACCTCGTCCGCATACAGGCCGGCGCAGTTGACCACCATGCGGCAGCGCAGCCGATCGCCGGAGGCGAGCCCGAGCGACAGCCCCTCCTGGCTCCGCTCTATCGCCTCCACGCGCGCGCCCGTCACGACCTCCGCACCTGATGCCGCGGCCGAGGCGGCGAGAGCCGTCGTGTACGCCACCGGATCCGTCACCGCCTCGCCCGGCACATGCAGAACGCCGTGCTCGTCCAACTCCGTCTCCACGCAAGTTTTGGCGAGCGCTGCCACCGTTGCCCGGTCCTCCTCAGTGCGAGGGCGCAGGACCGCACCGCACCGAAGAACCGGAATCGCCAGCCGCGCGAGCACGGGACCGCGCAGCTCGGCCGAGCGCAGGATCAGCCGCGTCTCGAGCTCGCCGGGAGGCGAATCGAAGCCGGTGTGGAGGATCCCGGAGTTCGTTCCGCTCGCCCCGAGCCCCAGCCGATCCTCGGCCTCCAGGAGGGTCACAGCCACGCCCCGGCGGGCGAGCGCAAGCGTTGTCGCGGCGCCTACGACACCGCCTCCGACGACCGCCACCCGGGTGTTAGGCTGGCCCTGCAAAGGCTCGCCCTCCGGACCTTAAGGGAAAAGATGACGCTCGACGAACTGACGAAGGCCGTCAAAGACGACTCCGTCGACACCGTTCTCCTGGCGATGGCCGACATGGAAGGCCGCCTGCAGGGCAAGCGGCTCACGGCCGCCCACTTCCTGGACGAGGTGGTCGAGCACGACGCCGAGGGCTGCAACTACCTGCTGGCCGTCGACGTGGACATGGACACCGTCGCCGGGTACGAGATGTCGGGCTGGGACAAGGGCTACGGGGACTTCGTCTTCAAGCCGGACGTCGACACGCTGAGGGCGGTCCCCTGGCACGACGGAACGGTGATGCTGATGGCCGACCTCCACTGGGAGGATGGCAGCGACGTGGTCGCCTCGCCACGTCAGATCCTGAGGCGGCAGCTTGCTCGCCTGTCCGAGCGCGGCTGGCGGGCGATGGCGGGGACGGAGCTCGAGTTCATCGTCTTCCGCGACAGCTATGAGGAGGCCTGGCGGAAGGGCTACCGCGACCTCGACCCGGTCAACCTCTACAACGTCGACTACTCGATGCTGGGCACCGCACGGGTCGAGCCCCTGATCCGCCGCATCCGAAACTCGATGATGGGTGCCGGGATGCGGGTTGAGAACTCCAAGGGCGAGTGCAACTTCGGCCAGCACGAGATCAACTTCCACTACGCCGACGCGCTGACGGCCGCCGACGATCACGCCATCTACAAGAACGGCGCCAAGGAGATCGCCGCCCAGGAGGGGTACTCGATCACCTTCATCGCCAAGCTCGACGAGCGCGAGGGCAACTCCTGCCACATCCACCTCTCGCTGGGGAACGAGGACGGCGGGAACGTCTTTGGAGGAGACGAGAAGCTGTTCCACCACTTCGTGGCGGGCCAGCTCGCCTGCCTGCGGGAGCTGACGCTCTTCTTCGCCCCGCACGTCAACTCGTACAAGCGCTTCGTCGAGGGCTCATTCGCGCCGACGGCCGTGGCCTGGGGCCACGACAACCGCACCTGCTCGATGCGGGTGGTGGGTCACGGCGAGGCACTGCGGGTGGAGAACCGGCTGTCCGCCGCCGACGTCAACCCGTACCTGGCGATCGCGGCGATGATCGCCGCCGGCCTGCATGGCATCGACAACGAGCTCGAGCTCGAGCCGCCCTTCGAGGGCAACGCGTACGAATCGGACAAGCCCAAGGTGCCGCACACGCTGTACACGGCCCGCGACCTCTTCGCTGATTCACAGGTGGCCCGCGACGCCTTCGGCGGCGACGTCGTGGACCACTATCTCAACCGGGCCCGCGTGGAGCTCGACGCCTTCGAGGCGGCGGTCACGGACTGGGAGAAGTTCCGAGGCTTCGAGCGCCTCTAACGCGATGGCCCCGCGTCCGGTGATCGGCATCTGCGCGGCGATAGAGCGCGCGAGTTGGGCCGCGTGGGAGGTCGAGGCGAACCTGATTCCACGGTCGTACACGCTCGCGGTGGCGGGCGCCGAGGCGCAGGCCGTGATCCTCGCTCCCGACGATTTCGTGGCCCAGGCGCCCGACGAGGCTCTCGATCTCATCGACGGGCTGGTCCTCGCCGGCGGAGCGGACATCGACCCGTCCGCCTACGGCGCGCAGCCGCACCCTGAGAGCCAGGGGCTGCGCCCCGAGCGCGACCGGTTCGAGCTTGCCCTCGCGCACCGGGCCCTGGAGCGCGACCTGCCCGTGCTCGGGGTCTGCCGTGGCATGGAGCTCCTGAACGTGGCGCTCGGCGGCACCCTCGACCAGCACATCGACCACCTCGACATTCACCGCCACACGCCCGGCGCGTTCGGCGACCACGAAGTGCGGCTCGAGCCGGGCTCGCTCGCGGCCCGAGCTGTGGGCGACGAGCGGACCGAGGTGAAGTCGCACCACCACCAGGGGATCGCGGAGCTGGGGGAGGGCCTCGTCGTGACCGGATGGTCCGAGCCGGACGAGCTGCCCGAGGCGATCGAGCTGCCCGAGCGCGGCTTCGCCCTCGGCGTGCTCTGGCATCCCGAGGAGGACGAGCGGAGCCGCGTGCTCGGCAGTCTCGTGCAGGCGGCGCAGGAGCGGGTGACCGCGTGATCCGCGTCGTCGAGCCCGCCACCGCCGAGGTCATGGCCGAGCTGCCGCAGGCCGGCGTCGAGGAGACCGACGCGGCCGTGGCCCGCGCCAAGCAGGCGTTCCCGGCCTGGCGGGCCGTGACCCCGGGCGACCGCGCCGCGCTGCTCCATCGCCTGGCCGACGCACTGGACGGCGCTCGCGAGGACCTGGCCAGGACCGAGGCGCGCAACGCCGGCAAGCCGATCTCCGACGCGCGGGCCGAGATGCAGATGGTGGTCGAGACCTTCCGCTACTACGCCGGCGCGCCCGAGCGGCTGCTCGGCGACACGATCCCGGTGCCCGGAGGGGTCGACATGACCTTCCGGGAGCCGCTCGGCGTGGTCGGCCTCATCGTGCCCTGGAACTTCCCCCTGACGATCGCCTCCTGGAAGGTCGCCCCGGCCCTGGCCGCGGGCAACACCCTCGTCCTGAAGCCGGCCGAGTTGACTCCGCTGACGGCCGTCGAGCTCGAGCGCATCGCGCTCGAGGCCGGCATCCCGGAGGGCGTTGTCAACGTCGTGCCCGGCCCGGGATCGGTTTGCGGCCAGCGGCTCGTCGAGCACCCCGACGTGGCCAAGGTCGCCTTCACGGGCTCGACCGAGGTCGGCCGGCGGATCGCGGCGTCGGCGGCGGAGACCATCAAGCGGGTC
>JBJMLJ010000096.1:0-5640 GCA_045805365.1 Thermoleophilaceae bacterium | reverse complement strand
CGCCTGCCTGGCGAAGTGCCGATGACCGGGCGTGGCAATCCTTACAGAAGTCGAGACCCCTAAGCGCCACTCCCCGTTGCGCCCGGACGGAGCAGTGTTAAGCCCGTTTTAAGGAGTGCGGCGCGCCTACTCAGGTAGTGGGTCAGTTTGGATCTTGACTTTCCGGCCAGCGGCCTAGGATGGGGGTCGTGGCTAAGCGCTCTCGCAAGCCCGCTGATCTGAACAAGCTCGCCGCGAGCATCGTGGACGAGGCCACCGAAGAGTCGTCGCCTGCGGCCTCCCTAGAGCCGCCGAAAGATCCGGCCGCCGTGGCGCTCGGCCGCCGGGGAGGGCTGAAGGGCGGGAAGGCACGGGCCGCGAAGTTGACCGCCAAGGAGCGTCGAGAGTCCGCCCAACGGGCCGCTCGCGCCCGTTGGGCGGACCGTTCGGACTGATTCCGCCGCACCCCTGTCTATGCTTGCTCGGGCATGTACCCGATGTCGGAGAAGCCATGAGCAAGACAACGAGCAAGGCGGCCAAGGAACTCTCGAAGAAGGGGGCCGCGAAGGGCGGCCGGGCGCGCGCCAACGTCCTTACTGAGAACGAGCGCAAGGAGATCGCGCGACGCGCGAGCGAGGCCCGATGGGGCAAGCGCAGGCACGAGGCTGAACCGGAGGATGTTCAGGACGACGAGCCCGAAGGCGAAGAACAGAAGCCTTCGATGCCGCACTCCCTCTTTCGCGGCTCCCTCCCGATGGGCGAAGTGACCTTCGACTGTCACGTCCTCAGCAACCACAGCCGCGTTCTGACGGCAGGCGAGGTCGTTCGAGTACTGACCGGACGAACCTCACGGCCAGGAAGCCTGAATCAGTATCTGGAGCGGATTCCGGGCTACCGACCTGAGGCGTTGGAGGGTCGGCGAATCCAGTTCCAGGTTCCTGGCGTACCGAATCCGGCCATCGGCTACGAAGCCACGCTGCTGGTCGAGATCTGCGAGATGTATCTCGACGCCCGGGCCGCCGGCACGCTGAAGAAGAGCCAGCTGAAGCTCGCGGCTACGGCCGAGATCATCGTCCGCTCTTGCGCGAAGGTCGGAATCATCGCGCTGGTCGATGAGGCCACGGGCTACCAGAAGGTTCGTGAGCAGAACGCCCTCAGGCTCAAGCTCCAAGCCTTCATCGCGGACGACATGCAGGAGTGGGCGAAGATGTTCCCGGACGAGTTCTGGTACGAGCTGGCGCGCCTCGAAGGCGTCCGCTACTCGCCCCGCAACCGGCCCCTGCGTTGGGGCAAGTACGTCATGGCGTTCGTCTACGACACGATCGACGGCGACGTGGGGCAAGAGTTGCGGCGGATCAACCCAGGGCCGCACTACAAGAAGAACCATCACCAGTGGCTCCGCCAGCACGGCAAGGAGGCCGTTCAGCGCCAGATCGGCAGCGTCATCGCGATCATGAAGCTCTGCGATGACATGCCGGAGTTCCGGCGCAAGTTCGAGAAGGTGTTCTCGAAGCAGCACCAGCCGATGCTCGAAGGCATCGACTGGTCAGACTGACCTTTTTCATGCGCACGCCTATCGGGGAAGGACTCGTGTCCTCCCGTGTTTGTGCCTTACCAGAGGGCTTCGTGGGCGCGCACGAAACGGACCGATTTCCTTGACTCTGCCTGTCCGCTCAGGCATGATGGTCAGTATGAATCGCCTGTCCACCGAGAAACGCGCCCAGATCATCGGTGCGCTCGTGGAGGGCAACAGCATCCGGGCCACCGTGCGTATGACCGGCGCTGCGAAGAACACGATTACGAAGCTGCTGGCCGACGTGGGGCTCGCCAGCGTCAGCTACCAAGACCGTGCCCTGCGGGATCTCCCGTGCACGACGATCCAATGCGACGAGATCTGGGCCTACTGCTACGCGAAGCAGCGCAACGTCCCCAAGGAACACGAGGGGACCTTCGGCTACGGCGACGTGTGGACCTGGGCGGCGCTGTGCGCCGACACGAAGCTCGTCCCCGCGTGGCTCGTGGGGGAGCGCACCGTCGAAGATGCCAAGGTCTTCATGGCCGACCTTGAACGCCGCCTCACCAACCGCGTCCAGCTCACCACCGACGGCCATCGGGCCTACTTCACGGCGGTTGACAGGGCCTTCAAGGGCGGCGTCGACTACGCGGTCCTGCACAAGCTCTACGCGAATGACCCGGCGAGTGAGCGTCGCTACTCGCCGTCGATCTGCATCGGCACCGACGCGAAGGTCATGCAGGGGATGCCCAACCCCGACAAGATCTCGACCAGCTACGTCGAGCGGCAGAACCTCACCATGCGGATGGGGATGCGGCGCTTCACCCGCCTGACGAACGCGTTCTCGAAGAAGGTCGAGAACCTCGCCTGGGCCGTGTCGCTCCACTTCATGCACTACAACTTCGCGCGGCCTCACAAGACGCTCAGCAATCCCTATCCGACGACCCCCGCGATGGCGGCCGGCGTAGCCGACCACGTGTGGTCGCTGGGAGAGATCGCAGAGCTGGTCGAGACTGAGCCGACAGTCCTGCGCTAAGAGCGCAAGACTGGACGAGCGGTCGCTGGCGCGAACGTGAGAACGCCCTTACGTTGGACGAGTAATCTAGTCCGCCCTGGGCAGAGTCAAGGCCTGGGGCCGGTAGACCGGCAAGGACTGTAGGCTCCCGGCGGCGAACCTGCCGGGAGACAGGAAGCCACCCCCACATGAAGGTCACCCTCGACGACATCAACGGCCATCCGGTCGAACTCGACATCCCGGATGAGACCGTGCGCCTTCTTCAAGAGATAGCCGATCGAAATGGCCTCACGCTGGAAGCCGCGTTGCGGTCGGCCATCCAGAACGAGCACACGATTGAAGAGTTGGCAGCCGAAGGCAAATTGCTCGTTGACCGGGGCGGGAAGCTCCGGAAGCTCCAACTCGCTTAGCCTTCCATCGCGTGGAAGGGCAGGGGCCGACAGGCGCGCAGCGCGGCCCGCACGACTACGAGGCGAGGGTTGCGGACCGCCGCGACGAACCCATACGGCTCAAGGACGCGGAAGAGTTTGATCCACGTCCGGGCCGCGAGAAGATCCGTGCGCGTCTCGCACAGGCCTTGGCGGCCGCACTAATCGTCGTTGTCCTGTCGCTCATCTTCCTGACCGCCTTTGACAAGCTCACCGTCGGCGACGCGAAGGACCTGTCTCTCGCCATTCTTTCGCCACTCACCGCCATAGCCGGCACTGCGCTCGGGTTCTACTTCGGCGGTCGCGACGGCGACTAGGCCGCGCGAAGGTTGTCTGCCCCGGGATCTACGTCAACGGTCGACGTAGATCCAAACTGACCCACTACCCCTACTCAGGCTCCGGCTCTTCCGAGCCGGGCCAGCTGCCGGTCATACCGGCGAATGCCTTGCGCGTGCCGTGGTCCGCGGCCACCCGGGTGGCGCGGAAGATGGCGCCCTCCAGCGCGGCCGCGGCGATCAGCTTGGGCCACGAGGCCAGGCGGTGCTCGCTCTCAGGCGGCTCCTCCTCATCGATGAGCCCCCAGACCTGCTCGAACACCTTCTTGCCGATGAAGCCGGCGACCATGCCGCCGAGGATGCTGAAGGGGATGAAGACGAGCTTGGCGATGCCCGCGAGCGTAGCGATTCGCACTGCGCAGTGCCCGGGGCGGGATTCGAACCCGCACGCCCCGAGGGGCAGGGGATTTTAAGTCCCCAGCGTCTGACCAAGTTCCGCCACCCGGGCCCCTCAATCGTACGTCCGCCATGCGGTTTCGACCGCAACTCCGCCGCTGCTACGGTGTCTCGGACTCCGGACCCCCGGTCCGTGGAACCCGGCGTGGAAGCTTCCGCACTTCGACATACAGCGCGGCTGCCAGCACTCGCCGGGCGCTCTCCTCTCCTTCGGCTTCAGAGCGACGAGAAGCTGATCGCCCTCGTCCGGCGCGGGGATCACGGCGCCTTCGAGGCCCTCGTTCAGCGCTACCAGCCGCGGCTGCTCGCCTTCTGCCGCCACATGCTCGGCTCCCAGGAGGACGCCGAGGACGTGTTGCAGGAGGTATTCGCCGCGGCCTTCAACGCGATCTGCGCCGACGATCGCCCGATCAACGCGCGGCCGTGGCTCTACCGGATCGCCCGCAACCGCTGCCTGAACCACCTGCGCCGGCCACAGCCCTCGGGCCAGGACTCGATGGACATCTTCGAGCGCGACGGCGGCGCGAGCACGGCCGACACCGTCCACAAGCGCGAGGAGTTCCTCCACCTCGTCGCCGACGTCCAGGAGCTCCCGGAGACGCAGCGCACCGCCCTGCTGCTGCGCGAGATCGACGCGCTCTCCTACGACCAGATCGCCGAGACGATGGACACGACGGTTCCGAGCGTCAAGTCCCTTCTCGTACGCGCGCGTGTATCGCTGGCCGAGGCCGCCGAGGCGCGCCTCCTCACCTGCGGCGAGGTGCGGCTCGAGCTGGGCCAGGTCGCGGAGGGCCTCGCCAAGACCTCGGCGCCCGCCCGCCGGCACCTGCGCTCCTGCGAGCGCTGCCGCGTCTTCAAGGGCGAGCTCCGCAAGACGACGCGCGCGCTGGCGGCCGTCTACCCGATCGGCCCATTCGTCTTCCTGAAGAAGCTGTCGCTCGCCAAGCTCGGCATCGGCGGCGCCGCCTCGAGCGCGGCCGCCTCCGGCGGCGCCGGCACCGGCGCCGCGGGGATCGCGGGAACGGCGGCGGGCGCCGCAGGCGGGATCACAGCCGGGGGCGCCGTCTCGGCGGGCGTCGGGGCGATCGCCACCAAGGCCGTCGCCGGCGTCGCGGCCGCCGCGATCGTCACCGCCGGAGCGGTCGAGGTCCAGCACGTGGCGGTCCAGCGGCAGCCGGTCCAGTCGGGGCCGATCGCCGCCGCGCCCGCCCCGCGCGTGGCTCCCAACCGGGCGCCGGCTCCCGCGAAGCCCGTGAAGGTACGGGCGTCGCGGCCGAATCCCGACCCCAAGACAGCGGCCAACGTTCCGCCGAACCAGGCCCAGCCGCAGACGGCGGCCGCTCCGACCGAGACCGCCCCGGCTCCGCCGCCGCCGGCGCCGAAGCCCCCGGCCGTCGAGGAGGAGCACTCGACCGTAACGCTCCCGCCGCCTTCCACGCCTCCGGAGCAGTCGCAGACACCGTCGCCGCCGGCGGATGAGAGCCCGTCCTCCGGCGACCCCCAGGCGGCGCCCGCCCCACCGGCCGACGAGCCGAGCGGGGACAGCGGCGACGGGAGCGGCAGCCCCACGCCCAATCCGCCGCCCGGCAACTAGCCTCCGCCGCCACAGGTGGCCACCTTCGAGGAGTTTCTGCGCATCGACATGCGCGTGGGGCGAGTCGTGCGTGTCGAGGACTTCCCCGAGGCGCGCAACCCGGCCTGGAAGCTCTGGATCGACTTCGGTCCGGAGATGGGCGAGCGCGGCTCCTCCGCCCAGATCACGCATTACACGCGCGAGGAGCTGGAGGGCTCGCTGGTCGTCGCTGTGGTCAACTTCCCTCCGCGCCGGATCGCGAGCTTCGACTCGGAGGTGCTCGTGCTCGGCGCCCTCGACGACGAGCAGGGGGTCGTGCTGCTCAGGCCCGACCGCCCCTGCGTGCCCGGGGATCGGATCGGCTAGCGCATGCAGAGACCGTCACTCGTCACCAGCTCGGG
>JBJMLJ010000095.1:0-7113 GCA_045805365.1 Thermoleophilaceae bacterium | reverse complement strand
GAGCGAGAGCCCCCCGAGAGTGGCCCCGGCCACGTAGAACCACCCGAGCGTGCGGGCCATCGCGGGGCGTCCAAGCGTGCCTTCGAGCGCGGGCTTGCCGGCCTCCATCCGTTCTGTATCGGCCCAGGGCGGGCTGGGGCTTTAGAGAGCGGCGAGGAGTGCTTCGACGACGCGTCCGTCGAACTGCTGCCCCGAGCCGCGGCGGAGCTCCTCGGCCGCCTCGTCCGGGGCCAGCGCGTGCCGGTAGGACCGCTCGCTCGTCATCGCCTCGTAAGCGTCGGCGACCGCCAGGATCCGGGCCTCGAGCGGGACCTCGTCGCCGGGCTTGCCGAGCGGGTAGCCGCGGCCGTCCGGGCGCTCGTGATGGCAGAGGATCCAGGAGCCGATCTCGACGAAGTCGGTCGTCTCGACCATGCGGGCGCCGATCTCCGGATGCGAGTGGACCCAGTTCCACTCCTCCTCGTTGAGCGGGCCGGCCTTCGTGAACAACGCGTCGGGCATGCCGACCCGGCCGACGTCGTGGAGGATGCCCGCCAGCCGGATCCGGTCGACCGACTCGGGCGGCATCCCGAGCTCGCGCGCGGTCAGCTCGGCGAAGCGGCCGACGCGGTGGCAGTGGGTCGTGTTGCCGTTGTCCCTCAGGTCGAGCGCCTCGGCCAGGCTGAGCAGGGTGGCCAGCTCGACACCGCCGTCCTCGGCAGTGCGAGGCGTGCGGGCCAGGATGCCGGGCACCTCGGCGCTCGAGATCACGGAGCGGTTGCGGCCGAGTCGCTTGGCCGCGTAGAGCGCCTGGTCCGCGGCGCGGAGCAGGGCCTCGGCCGACTGCCCGTGCAGCGGGTAGGTCGCGATGCCGAAGCTGATCGTCTGGGGGCTGTCGATCCCGTTGGCGAAGCCGCTCTCCACGTCCGAGCGGATCCGCTCGGACAGCATGTAGGCGCCGTGCTCGTCGCAATCCGGGGCGAGCAGCGCGAACTCCTCCCCGCCGACGCGGGCGGCGCTGTCGAAGCGGCGCTTGGCGGCGCGGATGGAGCGGCCGATCCGGCGCAGCGCCTCGTCGCCGGCCTGGTGGCCGAACTCGTCGTTGAGCTGCTTGAAGCGATCGAGGTCGCCGACGATCACGCTGAGCGGCGCGCCGGTACGCCTAGCCCGCTCGAGCTCGATGTCGAAGATCTCCTCGAAGGCCCGGCGGTTGAAGAGCTCGGTGAGCGGATCGCGGCGGGCCGCGTCGGTCAGGTTGGCGATCAGGCCCGCCAGCCGGTCGCGGACGAGGGCGACGAAGACGCCGGTCACGAGCAGCGTTCCCACCGTGGCGATCCAGCCGTCCACCACCGAACCGGACGGGTTCTCGGCCGCCAGCGCCACGGCGTAGCCCACGCCCAGGAAGGCCAGGTGCGCGAGCGCCGGCCGCAGCGGGAAGAAGTAGAAGACGCCGAGCGCGACCCAGACATACGGCAGCGGCGCGTAGGCCGATTGGATTCCCCAGGCGTACACCGCCACCGACGCGATGGCGATCCCGATGGCGGCGGCCGCGTGGAAGCCGGCCATCGGCAGCTGGTCGTAGGCGATCAGCAGAACGGCGGCCATTACGAGCGAGGCCGCGCCGGTGGCGGCGAGCAGGCCCTCGTCGTTGACCGCGGTGTTCGGCACGGCGACCGAGACGAAGGCGAAGACGCCGGCGGCGGCGCCGAAGACGGCGCCCGCGCGGGCCATTGCTGCGCGAGACGCGGGAGCCCTTTCGTCTATGGAGTTCCGCCAGCTGAGCCGCTCGCGGAGGGGCGGATCCATGCTCCTCCTATCGGCCGGTTCCGAACCGATCATTAGCACGCTTTTCCGGGAGAAAAGCGATGCAAAGCTCGCGTTGGGGGGCCCCGACCCAAGCGAGGTTCCTCGTTCGAGCCACTATAGGTGCGCCTCCGGGTTCTCGCCATCGCTTCCGGGCAAAATTCGGTTCGTGTGGATCCAACGCGAAGTGCGGCTCGACCCCCGGCCAAGGGGCTTCCACCTGGTCACCCGCGAAGTGGTCGAAGCGGTGCCCGAGCTGCGCGAGCTCCGCATCGGTCTCGCGAGCCTGTTCATCCAGCACACCTCTGCCTCGCTGACCCTGAACGAGAACGCCTCGCCAGACGTGCGCCGTGACTTCGCGACCTGGTTCGACCAGGCCGTGCCCGACGGCGCTCCGTACTGGTCGCACAGGCTGGAGGGCCCGGACGACATGCCGGCCCACGTCAAGTCCTCGCTGACCGGCAGCTCACTGGTCATCCCGGTGCGCGACGGCTCGCTCGCGCTCGGCACCTGGCAGGGGATCTACCTCTGCGAGCACCGCGACTCGGGCGGCCCGCGTCGGCTCCTGGTCACGGCCTTCGGCGAGCCCTCCTCCTAGCCGCCGGCCCGTCCTGGGAATCTGCGAACATACGTTCGTCCCATGCGCTGGAGCAACCTGAGCGTCGAGAACGAGGAGAGCCGCCAGCTACCCGGCTACTCCTCCCCCGCCGCGGTCCGCCGCTTCGACGCGCCGGAGGCGATGGACATCCGCTTCTACGAGGTCCAGGCCAAGTCCGTGGTCAACCGCGTGCCGAAGGCCTCGCGGATGCCGTTCCGCTTTACCATTAATCCCTATAGGGGATGTAGCCATTCCTGTGTTTATTGCTTCGCCCGTCCCACCCACGAGTACCTGGACTTCAACGCGGGCCGGGACTTCGAGCGCGAGATCGTCGTCAAGGTCAACGCTCCGGAGGTGGCGCGGGCCGAGCTGTCGCGGCCATCATGGAAGCGGGAGCACGTCGCGCTCGGGACCAACACCGATCCGTATCAGTGGGTCGAGGGGCGGTACAAGCTCATGCCGGGGATCTGGGAGGCGATGCGGGACACGCGGACACCGTCTTCGGTGCTGACGAAGTCGCCGCTGCTCCTGAGGGACATCGAGCTCATGAAGCAGATCCCGGAGTTCAGCGCGAACCTTTCGATCCCGACGATCGATGAGAAGGCCTGGAGGGCGACCGAGCCGCACACGCCCAACCCGTACGCGCGTATCGAGGCGGTGGCGGAGCTCAACCGGGCGGGCATTCCGACCGGCGTCCTCGTCGCGCCGTTGATCCCCGGCGTCAACGACCAGCCCGAGCAGGTCGAGAAGATCCTCGAGCTCTGCACGGAGGCGGGTGCCGTGAGCATCGGCGGGATCGCGCTTCACCTGCGCGGATCCGTCAAGCAGCTCTGGTTCGAGTGGTTGGAGGAGCACCGGCCCGAGCTGATCCCGATGTACCGCAAGCTCTACGCGCGCGGGGCCTACGCGCCGCAGGCCGAGCGCGACCGGCTGGCCGCGCTGGTCAGGACGGGCGCGCGGCTGAGCCCGCCGGCGCGGCCCGACCCGGCCGGCCCGGAGCCCGCGCCGGAGCCGCAGCAGACCTCGCTGTTCTGACGAGTGTCCACTTTCTGGGTCTATAGACCCGGAAACTGGACACTCGTGGGCGATCAGGCCGGCGCGGCCACCGAGGGAGTCGGCGCAGGTAGGCGGTGCTTCGCGTAGACGCGGAGTATCCAGTCCGCGGCGGGGTGCCCCATGAGCTCGCCGCGCGCGCGTAGAAGGCCCGGCGCCGGCTCGCCCTTCGGCCGCCAGGGGAACTCGGGCGGGGCCAGCAACGGCCCAGCCAGGGCGGCGGCCGCGAGGTCAGCGATGCTGAAGCGGTCGCCGACCAGATAGTCGCCGCCGGCGCGCTCCGCCTCGATGCGATCGAACCCGGCAAGGATCAGCTCCTTGGCGCGCTTTGCGGACTCTTCGCTGATCCCGTAGTAGGTCCAGAGGAAGGAGCGGAGGCCGGCGACGAGCGGTACCGCCCATGCGCCCACCAGCTCGCGCGCGGTGCCGGCGGCTGCCTCGTCGTCCTCCAACAGGTGGAAGAAGGCGAGCCGCCGGACCTCGTGGCCGTAGTTCTCGTCGAAGAAGTCCTCGAGCTCGAGTGCGTGCCGGCGCTCAGCCGGGTCGTCGGGGTACAGCGGCGGCTCGGGAAAGCGGTGTTCGAGCTCGGCGATGATGGCCGTCGAGTCGCCGAGCGATTGGCCATCGATCCTCACGACCGGGAACGTCCGCTGGGCTCCGCGCGTGAGGACCAGGGCCAGTGGCACGTGGGTCCCGTTCGGCGGCGCCCGCCGCTTGTGCGGAACGCGCTTCCAGTCGAGTGCCCAGCGAGCCTTCTCGTTGAAGTTCGAGAACTCGATGTGCCAGAGGACGACCTTGGCCATCGATCGTGGATCCTACCCAGCGCATGCGGGTCTGGGCCGACCTAACGAACACCGCCCACGTCGTGGTGCTTCAACCGCTGATCGAGCTCCTCGAGCGCGAGGGGCACGAGGTCGAGATCACGGCGCGGCCGCTGTCGCACACGGTCGAGCTACTCGACGACTGGGGGCACTCGTACACAGTCATCGGCGAGTACGGCGGGGCGACGCGGCTGGGCAAGCTGCGGGCGGCCTCGTCGCGGATCCCGGCGCTCGTCCGCTTCGGCCGACAGGGCCGCTTCGACTACGGCCTCGGCCACGCCTCGATCGACCTCCCACCCGCCTGCCGGCTGCTGCGGATCCCGAACACGACGATGTTCGACTACGAGTGGGCGACGATCCAGCACCACATCATCTGCAGGCTGGCCACGCGCGTCCTAGTGCCCGACGCGATCCCGGCCGCGCGGCTCCGTCGCTACGGGGCGAAGCCGTCGAAGCTGATCCGCTTCCCGGGCCTCAAGGAGGAGTACTACCTCGCGGACTGGGAGCCGGACGCGGGTGTGCTCGAGCAGCTCGGCCTGGCCCGCGAGCGCCCGCTGTGCGTGATCCGCACGGCCCCCTCCTACGCGCTCTACCTGGGCGGATCCGAGAACCCGCTGCTGCCCCCGCTCATCCGGCGCGTGGCGGACGGCGAGACGCAGGTCGTGGTGCTGGCCCGCAACGAGGAGCAGCGCAAGGCCGTCAACGAGCTGAACGCGCCGAACGTGGTAGTGCCGGAGCGCGCGGTCGACGGGCGTAGCCTCGTCGCGTTCGCCGACGTCCTCGTGTCGGCGGGGGGCACCATGAACCGCGAGGCCGCGGTGCTGGGCACGCCGGTCTGGTCGATCTTCGAGGGCAAGCTGGGCGCGGTGGACGAGATGCTCGTCAGGGAGGGTCGGCTGAAGCTCTTGACCGATCCGGATCAGGTAACGATCGAGCGCAAGCCGGACGACGCCTTCGAGCGGCGCACGCGCCGGGACCTCCGGGACCTGCTGCGGCTGGCGGTGCCGGGCGCCTAGCGCAGCCCGGCCGTGAACGCGCGCTCGACCGTGTCCTGCCGCTCCTCCTCGGTCTCCGGCGGGCCCACGCCGTCGACGTCCTTCACGAAGCGGCCCAGTCCCAGCGCCTTGAGGTGCCGGGCCTTGAGTATCTCGAGCGTGTAGACCATCCAGACCGAGGCGGCCAGGACGACGAGTCCGACCGCGGCGGCGATCAGCACGTGCTCGGTGTTCCAGACGCCGGCCGGCCGCGGCGGCACGAAGCGCAGCATGATGGCGTAGGCCACGAGCAGCAGGGCCCAGAGGTGGAGGTAGGCCGCGGTGCGCCGCTGCGAGAAGCCGATGCGCATGAAGCGGTGGTAGAAGTGGTTCTGGTCCGCGGCCCAGGGCCTACGGCCGTACTTGAGCCGCTTGAGCACGACGAACGACGTGTCGAGCAGCGGCACCGCGAGCACGAGAAGCGGGCCGACAAGGGCGATCGTGGCGGCGGTCTTCAGCACGCCCTCGACCGACATCGAGGCGAGAATGAAGCCGAGCGCCAGCGCGCCCGAGTCGCCCATGAAGATCTTGGCCGGGTGGTAGTTGTGGCGGAGGAAGCCGAGGGTGGCGCCGCAGACGATGGCGGCGAGCGCGGCGGCGGGGTAGCGGGCGAACGACGCCGACAGCAGCGCGAAGGCCGCCGCGGCGATGGCCACGATGCCGGCGGCCAGCGAGTCCATCCCGTCGATCAGGTTGATCAGGTTCGCCAGGAAGGCGATCCAGAGGACGGTCAGCGGGTAGCCGATCCAGCCGATGTTGTGGTTGCCGATGAACGGCAGCGTGAAGTGGTCGATCCTGAGGTCCCAGCCGATCACCGGGATGAGCGCGATGGCGCAGACCGCCGTGAGCTTGACGATCGGCGCGATGCCGCGGATGTCGTCGACGAGACCAAGCACGGCCACCGCCGCGGTGCCGATCAGGATGCCCGGATAGGGGCCGTCGAGGTCGACCGCGAACAGGGCCGGGATCAGGATCCCCAGCACGATGGCGATCCCGCCGATGCGTGGCACCGGGCGCGTGTGGACCCGAGGACGGTCGCCGCCGAGGTCGACTCCTCCGATTCGCGGCGCGAGCCGCGCCGTTAGCGGCGTGAGCACCAGAACGATGGCCGCCGCCGCGAGGAATCCCCACACGACCGACCCGTCCTCCACGAGCGCGCGGAGGGAGTCCGTGAAGGACATGGCGTGGTTATACCGTAGCCAGAGGCGTCAAAAGTGCGCTCTGAGCAGCGTTGCTAGCCTAGCCCGCCTTGACTGGAACAGCCTCATCAGCCATGGCCAGCGCCTTCGACGAGCGGGTGGCGAGCCGTGAAGCCAAGCTCGGAATCGTCGGTCTGGGCTACGCGGGCCTGCCGCTCGCGATGCTGTTCGCCGAGGTCGGCTTCGGGGTCACGGGCGTCGATCTCAACGAGGAGCGCGTGCGCGCGATCGGCGAGGGCCACTCCTATCTCGTCGACGTTCCCGCCGAGCGCTACCAGGGCGTCGACGGCCGCCTGACCGCGACCAGCGACTACGCCAAGGTCGAGGAGCTCGACGCGCTCACGATCTGCGTCCCCACTCCGCTCTCGAAGACGCGGACGCCGGACATCTCCTACATCGTCTCGGCGGCGGAGTCGGTCGCCAGCCACCTGCGCGACGGCCAGCTGATCGTGCTCCAGTCGACCACCTATCCGGGGACGACCGAGGAGATCGTGCTGCCGATCCTGGAGCGCTCCGGCGCCAAGGTCGGCGAGGACTTCTTCCTCGGCTACGCACCCGAGCGCGTGGACCCCGGCAACAAGCAGTGGAGCGTGCGCAACACGCCGAAGCTCGTTGCGGGCGTGACG
>JBJMLJ010000094.1:0-5666 GCA_045805365.1 Thermoleophilaceae bacterium | reverse complement strand
CTCCATCACGATGGACCCCGACCTGCTGGAGGCCGCCGACATCCTCGAGCACGAGCTCGTGCACGTGCTCGACATCGACAACGGCAACCGCTTCGAGACCTACACCATCGCCGGCGCGCGCGGATCGGGCGACGTGGTCATCAACGGCGCCGCCGCCCGGCTGGCCCACGAGGGAGACAAGGTGATCGTGGTCTCCTACGCCGAGTACGACGAGTCCGAGATCGAGTCCTACGAGCCGCGGGTCGTGCACGTTGACGGCCGCAACCGAATCGTGGACGTGGATTCCAATGTGGAAAGGCTGGTCGCATGAGCCACGCACCGCCCGCCAAGGGCCGCCCCATCACCCTCGCCAAGCTGGCCGAGAAGAAGGCACTCGGCGAGCCGATCGCGATGGTGACCGCCTACGACTACCCGAGCGCCCAGGTCGCCGAGGAGGCCGGGGTCGACCTGGTCCTCGTCGGCGACTCCGCCGCCATGACCGTGCTCGGCTACCCGAGCACGGTGCCGGTGTCGCTCGACGAGATGCTCGTGCTGGCCGCCGCCGTCCGGCGTGGGCTGAGCACGCCGTTCCTGGTCGGCGACATGCCGTTCGGCTCCTACGAGGTCTCCAACGAGCAGGCCATCACCACGGCGCAGCGCTTCGTCAAGGAGGCCGGCTGCGACGCTGTCAAGCTCGAGCGTGGCGGCAGCTCCGTCGAACGCGCCGCCGCGATCATCGGTGCCGGCATCCCCGTGATGGGGCACGTCGGCCTGACGCCCCAGACCGCCACCGCCCTGGGTGGCTACCGCTCCCAGGGACGCACCGCGGAGCGCGCCCTCGAGGTCACGAGCGACGCGCTGGCGCTCCAGGAGGTCGGCTGCTTCGCGATCGTCTTCGAGGCGATCCCGAGCCCGCTTACCGAGGCGATCATGCCGCGCATGGACGTCCCGGTGATCGGGATCGGTGCCGGACCCGCTGCCGACGGCCAGGTGCTCGTGTTCCACGACCTCCTGGGGATCTACGACGGGCACGCGGCCCGCTTCGTGAAGCGCTACGCCGAGGTCAGGAAGGAGATGGTCGAGGGCGTGCGCCGGTTCGCGGAGGAGGTCCGCACGCGGTCATACCCGGAGGAGGAGCACGGCTACACGATGGCCCCGGACGAGGTGGAGCGGCTGCACGCCCTGCTCGACCAGGCCGGTGAGCCCTTCACCGGCGGGCCGAGCCTGTAGCCGGGCCGGTGCCGGTCCACAACGGCGAGCTCCGCTTCTCGACCGAGGGCAACGGCGACGTCATAGACCTCACCGAGGGCATTCTCGAGGTGGTCCGCTCCTCGGGGATCGAGGACGGCGCCGTCTCGGTCTTCGTGCCCGGGTCGACCGCCGCCGTGACGGCGATGGAGTACGAGCCGGGCGGCGTCCACGACCTCCGCGAGACGCTCGACCGGCTGGTACCGACCCGGGGCGATTACGAGCACAACCGGCTGAACGCGGACACCAACTCCCACGCCCACATACGGGCGGCGATCGTCGGCCCGTCGGAGACGCTGCCCCTCCGCGGAGGCCGGCTCGCGACCGGCACGTGGCAGCAGGTGGTGCTCGTCGATTTCGACGACCGGCCCCGCGAGCGCATCGTCGTCGTGCAGGTCATCTCCTAGTGCCGTAGCCTTTTCGCCGCCCCCGTACCCCATTAGGGAGGATCTCCATGTCCCGCATCGCCCGGTGGCGGCCCTCGCCCGCGCTCGTGATCTCGTGCATCGCGCTGTTCGTCGCCCTCGGCGGGAGCGCCAGTGCTCTTGTCCTCATTGGGACCAGGAACATCAAGAACGGTGCGGTCACCGGCAGGAAGATCCGCAACGGGACCATCAAGAGCCGGGACGTCGGCAAGAACGCCCTCGGGCCGCACGCGATCGCAGAGTCGAAGCTTCGAGTCGGGTTCGCGGGCAGCGCCGGTACAGCGCTGACGTCGCAGGGGCTCGCGAACTTCGCCGTGGTGGGCGCCAACGGCGTGCTCGCACGGGGCCGCAACGTCTCGTCCTCGGTGCGCACCGGGGCCGGCCGGTACCAGGTGATCTTCAACCGCAACGTCCGCGCCTGCGCCGTGGTGGCGACGGCCGGCGTGATCGGAGCGACCACGCCCGGCGGAGCGGAGGCGTCGACGGCGCTCCTGGCGACGAACGTGAACGGAGTCGTGGTCCGCACCTTCAACGACAACGGCGCGGCCGGCGACCACTCCTTCCACCTGCTCGTGGCCTGCTGAGGTAGGTCTCAGGACTCGATCCGCTTCACGACGCGGGCCGGCGCCCCGAAGGCGATCGAGAACGCGGGCAGGTTCTGCGTCACGACGCTGTTGGCGCCGATGACGCAGCGCTCGCCCACGGTCACGCCGCTCGTGATGACCACGTTCGCTCCGCACCAGACGTTATCGCCGACGCGGGTCGGTCCCTTGCTCGTGAAGCCCTGCCAGGGGACGGGCTTGTCGAGGTCGTCGAAACGGTGGTTAGCGTCGGTGACGAAGCAGCCGTTGGCGAACATGCAGTGGTCGCCGATCTCGACGAGCTCGTGGGCGGCGACCATCACCGCGATGTTCAGGAACGACTGAGAGCCGATGCGGACGCGGGCCTGCCCAGGCGCGGTGATCCAGACGTGCGGCTCGAACAGCGTGTGCTCGCCGACCTCGAGCCTGCCCTCGCGGAATGCCTCAAGGACGTTCCCGTGCACGGGCCAGCGGGCGAAGGCGCGCCGGCGCATGAACTCCCGCCTGATCCGCAACTTGTTCCAGGGCAGCGAGTTCCGTTCGTACCAGCGCCACTTCTGGAGGTAGAGCCAGAGGTCGCCCACCGGCCGGAGCTTCGCAGAGCCGCCGGTGGGTATAGGTTGGCGCGCCCCAGCACATCCGACCAAAGGGAGATCGATGGGACGCCTGCTCCGCCACCGGCCCTCGCCGGCGATGATCGTGTCAATCGTCGCGCTGTTCGTCGCCCTCGGGGGCAGCGCCAGCGCCGTGGTCGTCATCACCAGCAAGAACATCAAGAACGGGACGATCAGGGGCAAGGACATCCACAACCGGACGATCACCGGGAAGAAGCTGAAGAACCACACCGTGGCGGCCAAGCAGACGAAGGCGCCCGAGCACTACCACGCGATCGGCCTGCCAGGGCAGCCCGCGTTCAAGAACGGCGCCCAGAACTTCGTGCCCGTCGACTCGACCGGCAAGCCGATCCCCGGCGGGGACATCTACTCCAAGGCGGGGTTCATGAAGGACAACGAGGGCTTCGTCCACCTCAGGGGCACCGTGACGGCCACGACGAAGCCGAACGCGAACGTCGTGATCTTCACGCTGCCGCGGGGCTACCGGCCCACGCGCGTGCTCGACATCAGCACCGTCGCCAGCGGGTCGGCCGGGTTCGTATACGTCCACCCCAACGGCGACATCGAGGCCGGCGGCGTCTCGGGAAGCGCGACCTACGGCCTGGATTCGCTCACCTTCAGGGCCGGCGAGTAGGGCCCTCGTCATCTCGCTGCTGCTGGGCGGCCTGAACGGCTGCGGCGGCCATCCCGGGGCGGCGAGCGCCCCGCCGACTACGAGCACGCAGGCGCGGACGGCCCCGGCCGCCGGCAGCAGCACGGCCACGTCGATCGAGCGGACGACCACCACCCCGCATCGGGCCCGGCGGCACGCGGGGACCTCGACGACCTCGCCGAACAGCGCGCGCGGCGGAGGCGCCGGCACGAGCACGAGCAGCACAGAGCCGAACGCCGGCTCGCGCGCGAGCGGAACCTCCGGCTCAACCCCCAACGGCCCCTGACGCCGCACCGGCCGGCCGACAGCCGTGTTTGAGTGGGCGGTCCCCGGCTCCCAATGGAGGTAACTCGCGTATGTCCCGCCTCAAGCCGCGCCCGCCGTCGCCGTCGATGGCGGTCGCCCTGATCGCCCTCTTCGTCTCGCTCGGAGGCGTCTCGTACGGCCTTGCGACGGGCTCGATCGACAGCCGCGAGATCAGGAACAACACCATCCGCACGCAGGACATCCGCAACAACCAGGTTCGCGGCCGTGACATCCGCAACAGCACGATCCAGGGCAAGGACGTCGCCCTCGACACCCTGACCGGCCTCGACGTCAAGGAGTCGACGCTCGGCAAGGTGCCGTCCGCGGGCACCGCCGATTCGGCCGCCCGCGCCCTGGTGGGCGAGAGCCCGGTCGCCTACGCACGGGTGGACTCGACCGGAGATGTCGTCGAGGCCGATTCGCGCGGCGTTGCCGACCGCAACGTCTCGACCGACGGCTCGGGCCACTACTGCTTCGCCGACCTGACATTCGCCTTCCGCAGCGCGCAGGTAACCGTCGACTACGGCGACCCGACGACGGGCGGGAGCTCCCGTCAGGTCGCCCAGGTGGCCAAGGGAAACCCGCAGAGCGACTGCCCCTCCGGCAACCAGCTCGAGGTGGCGACGGCCGACCTCAGCGGGGGCGGCGGCCCCTCGCCGGTCGGCTTCTTCGTCTGGTTCTTCGACTGAGACACTGAGCCCAGCAACCCCAAGGAGGTAGGGAATGCAACAGCTACTGCGCCGGCGGCCATCCGCCGCGATGGCCGTCGCCCTCTTGGCGCTGTTCGTCGCGCTCGGCGGCAGCTCGTACGCGGCGTTGCATGTCGGCAGCGCCCAGATCGTCAACAACAGTGTGCGCAGCAAGGACATCCGCAACAACGACGTCCGGAGCAAGGACATCCGGAACAACGACATCCGCGGAAAGGACATCCGCAACAGCACGATCCAGGGCAAGGACGTGGCCCTCGACACGCTGACCGGCCTCGACGTCAAGGAGTCGACGCTGGGCACGGTCCCGCTGGCCGGCACGGCGAGTTCGGTCCGCAGCGTTCACACGGTGAGCGTCAGGTCGGTCGCCGAGGGCGGCAGCACGGCCACGCTGGCCACCTACGGCCCCTTCAAGATCACCGGCGGCTGCGCCCCGAGCGGGACCAGCACCGTCGCCAGCCTCGCAATGACGTCCACGGAGGCGAGCTCGTCGCTGGCCGCAAACAACAGCAGCGCCGGCAAGTTCGGCCCCTCGGACGGCTCGCAGCCGATCCAGAGCGTCACCGACAACGCCGGGGGCACGCCCACGCCCAGCCTCGGCTATGACGATACGTTCGCGGCCTTCGCCCCGAGCGGGCGCGCTCTCAGCGGCATGATGTCCGCCTGGGTCGACGCCAGCACGGGCACCTCTGGGCTCTGCAAGTTCTTCGGGGAGTTCGTGGTTGACGGATAGGCGAAACGGCTAGGCCGCGGCGGCGACCTTCGGGCGTCGCCGCGGCCGCTTGGCCGCCGGCTCGACGATCTCGGCGAGGAACTCGCCGGTGTAGGAGCCGTCCGTCGCGGCCACCTGCTCGGGCGTGCCCTGCGCCACCAGCAGTCCGCCCTCCTCGCCGCCTTCGGGACCGAGGTCGATGATCCGGTCGGCGGTCTTGATCACGTCGAGGTTGTGCTCGATCACGACCACCGTGTTGCCGGCGTCCACGAGGCGGGTCAACATGTCGAGCAGACGCTGGACGTCGGCGAAGTGCAGGCCCGTGGTGGGCTCGTCGAGGATGTAGAGCGTCCGCCCCGTCGCGATCTTGCAGAGCTCGCTGGCCAGCTTGACGCGCTGCGCCTCGCCGCCCGACAGCGTCGTGGCGGGCTGCCCCAGCCGG